>CAIKXD010000137.1 GCA_903831265.1 uncultured Bacteroidota bacterium | reverse complement strand
TTTAAAATACAAAACAACTCAAATGAAAGGAAAATTATTTTTTAGTGCACTTATGCTTTGGTTTATTAGTTATGCAAATCTTGGTTTTGCAACCAACAAACCAAACAATTATTATAGCTACTCGGCCGATGGAAAGGTGAATTTTAATCTATGTGAAACTCAAATCTTAATTAAGTTTTTACCTAATGTGAGCTTTGAAGATCAAGCAAGATTGCTTAAAAGTGAAAGTTTATTGCAAGCCCTCACAAAGGATATGTTATTGCCAGCGCCTAAAGTTACTGTTGCTAAAACAAATGGTAATGTGGGCGAAGAAAAAATGACAGCGCTTTTAAACAGATTAAAACAAAGTAATTTAGTTGAATATGCAAATCCATTTTTAATTTATACTGATGGATCTAAACAAGGGATTACTGATAGGTTTATTGTTACATTAAGAGATGCATTAGATGTTGCAATCCTTAATCAAATGGTGAGCGATAATGCGTTGCAAATAATTGAAAATTACAAATATGATAATAAAGTATTTATAGTTCAGGTACCTAAATCTGCAGGTTTCAATGCCCTTGAAATGGCCAACAAATTTCATGAAAGCGGTAAGTTTTCTATTGCTGAACCAGACTTTTTATTGTTGCTAAAAAAATTCAATACCAACGACCCTTTTTTAAATAACCAATGGTCATTAAACAATACCGGTTCTGCCATACAAAATAATGGAACACCGGGTTGTGATATGAAAGTTTTTAATGCATGGGGTATTAGCACGGGCGCATCAACTATCAAAGTCGCTATTCTTGATGAAGGTGTTGATCTTGTACATCCCGATTTGCTTGCTAACATGTTGCCTGGTTTTGATGCTTCAGGTTTAGGCTCTGGTGGTGCACCCTCAGGTGATGATGCGCATGGAACAGCTTGTGCAGGAATAGTAGCTGGTGTTGGAAACAATGCAGTTGGTGTTGCTGGTGTTGCATATGGTTGTAAAATTATTCCCGTAAGGATTGCGTATAGCGATGCCAATGGAAATTGGGTAACAACCAATGCAAGCATTGGAACGGCTATTGATTGGGCATGGCAAACAGGCGGTGCTGATGTGTTGAGTAACAGTTGGGGTGGAGGATCTAGTTCATCATTTATAAATGATGCCATTACAAGAGCGGTAACGCAGGGTAGAGGAGGCCTTGGTGCCCCTGTTCTTTTTGCTGCTGGTAATGATAATGGTGCTGTTTCTTATCCTGCAACATTAACCAATGTTATTTCGGTAACTGCCATGAGTATGTGTAACCAAAGAAAAAGCACCACGTCATGTGATGGTGAAACTTTTTGGGGCTCAAATTTTGGCACAAATACCGATATTTCTGCACCAGGCGTTAAAATTTACACTTGCGATATTAGCGGAGCTTCAGGATATAGCAGCGGAAATTATACAGCTACTTTTAATGGTACATCAAGCGCCTGCCCCAATGCAGCTGGTGTAATGGCGCTTATCTTATCTGTTAACCCGGGATTATCGATGACTGCTGCCCGACAAATTATTGAATCTACTTGCAATAAGGTTGGTGGATATGCCTATAATACAGGTGTAAGTGGCCAGCCCAATGGTACTTGGAGTAATGATTTAGGTTATGGTCTTGTAAATGCATTTGCTGCAGTTCAATTGGCTACTCCTGTTGTTTGCACAAGTCCTCCTGCAGTAGGTTCGGTTACTGCATCACCTAATACAATTTGCACAACTTCAACTGTGACATTAACAATCAATGGTGTTTCTTTTGGCAGTGGTCAAACTTACCAATGGCAAAGTAGCCCTAACAATTCAACGTGGTCAAATATTTCTGGCGCTAATGCTAGTACTTATAATGCTAGCGTTAGTAATTCAACCTATTTCAGATGTATCATTTCTTGTAGTGGTTTAAGTACAAATACTACTTCTGCGCTTGTGAGTTTTACAAATAGTACTATCACTTCTTATCCTCACCTGCAAAATTTTGATGGATCCTCAGCAATACCTTGTGGTTGGGCAGTTCAAAATGTGAATGCCGATGCCAATACATGGAATATCGGGACATTAAACTCACGTTCTGCCACTAACAATGTAACTTATAGCTATAATGTATCATCAGCAGCCAACGATTGGTTATTTACGCCTTCTTTAGCGATGAATGCTGGCTCTACCTACCGCGTTAAATTTTGGTATCGTGTAAGATCAGCAAATTATCCAGAAAAATTAGAAGTAAAATGGGGAAATGCACAAAATGCCACAGCAATGACATCAATTGCTATTTTTTCAAACACAAATTTAATAAATACAACTTATGCCGAAGGTATTACCACCATTATTGCCCCTGCAACAACTGGAAACTATAATGTTGGTTTTAGAGTATTTAGTGCTGCCGATATGTACGATTTAAATATTGATGATGTAACTATTGAACTTGTAAGTGTAGGATGTCCTATCCCAACTGTAGGAGGTATTGCAACAACTAATTCGCCAATTGAATCAGGAAGTAATACAACCTTAAATTTAACAGGTTATACAGGGTCTTCAGTTCAATGGGAGCAATCAACAGATGCAGGCAACACCTGGAATGCTATTGCTGGCGCAAGTATAGCAAATTATACAGGTGCATTTTATTTGGGAAATTACCAAATCAGAGCAAGAGTTTCAAGCGCATCTTGTACTGATGCATATTCTAATATTGTAAACTTAGTTGTGAATCCAAAGGTTGGCGATAACCTTAATTTGCCAATTCTTGTCAATACACCAACATTTTCTGGTACTTATAGTAATTCAGTAACAAGCGGCTATACAAATCAATTTGTTGGTCAAAGTTCTGCTGATATTTTCTTCCGATTTACCACAGGAAGTTGTGTTGATAGTGTGCAAATTTCAACATGTGGTTCAGCTTTGGATACTTATATTCATCTGTTAAATGCAAGTGGTCTTATCATCGCTCAAAATGATGATGATGGGCCAATTTGTGCTGGAACACCTGCCTCAATTAAATTAGCCATATCGCCTAACACAACCTATTATGTTGTGGCAGAGGGCTATTTAGGTAATACCGGTACTTTCAATTTAAACATCAATCAAATAGATAATCCATTATTAACTGCTTCAATTTCTGCCGGTGGTCCAACCAGCTTCTGCGCCGGCGGAAGTGTAGTTTTAACTTCAGTTTCAGCCACAGGAAATGTTTGGAGCAATGGTGCAGCATCACAATCAATATCTGTAAGTACTTCTGGAAGTTATTCAGTAACAGTTACCAATGGAAACGGTTGTTCAGCTACTTCTAATTCAATCGCAGTAAATGTAAATGCATTGCCTGCTACACCAACCATTTCAGCAAATGGATCAACAACTTTTTGTGCAGGTGGTAATGTGATATTAACTTCAAGTGCAGCCACAGGCAATGTATGGAGCAACGGAGCAACTACACAAGCCATCACAGCATCAACAGCTGGAGATTATGGTGTAACTGTAACTGACGGCAATGGTTGTACCGCACAATCATCTTCAACTTCAGTAAGTGTTACCCCAACAGTAACACCTTCATTAAGTATTTCAACTGCAAACACCACAGTTTGCCAAAATGCTTCCACAGTATTTACAGCAATAGCAACTAATGGAGGCACTTCTCCATCATATCAATGGAAAGTAAATGGTGTAAATGCAGGAACCAACAGTGCAACTTTCACTACCGCAACCTTAACAAATGGTCAAATTGTTACATGTATTTTAACATCTAATGCAAATTGTGCCAATCCAACTGCTGCAAATTCTAATGCAATAACTATGATTGTTAACAATTGTAGTGGTGTTGCTAATACCCAATTAACCACCACTTATTGCGGCGTACAAAATCTTGCATTAAATGCAGCTATTGCTTGCAATGCAGTAACTGGTGCCACCAATTATGATTTTGAATTTACTAACTTAACTACAAATGTTGTTGGTGTTAAAACGGTAACCTCATCTAGTGTTTCATTAATTAGTGTAACCCCTGCTTTTCAATATGGCACGCAGTACAATGTGCGTGTACGTGCTAAAGTTGGCGGAGTTTATGGAAATTATAGCACTGTATGCGTAATTGGCACTGTTTGTAATCCAAGCATTTGCGGTGTGCCTTTAACTAAATTAAGAACGAGCGATTGCGGTAAGTTAAATCTGAGTCCTTTAACCGGGCAGATAATTGCTAATGCAGTTTCAGCAGCATCTCAATACGAATTTGAATTCAGAAATATAAGTACAAATGCTGTTTATGCTACTAAATTGCAAACTTCAAATGCACTTGCAGTAAATACTGTTACACCAGCCTTACAGTACAATACACAATATAATGTAAAGGTAAGAGCTTACATTGGCGGTATTGCAGGTACTTATGGCGATAATTGTGTGATTGGTTTTATTGCTGATCCTGCAGTTTCGGGTGTGCCTAACACACAATTAAGCACAGCTTTATGTGGAGCCACAAATTTGGCTTTAACCGGTTCTATTACTTGTGTAGCTGTAAGCAACGCTGGCTCTTACGAGTGGGAATTTAAAAATCAGGCAAACACAGCAGTGGTAGCCACCAAAACTACAACAAGTACATCGCTCACATTAAGCACTGTTACAGGTTTACAATGGAATACACAATACAATGTACGTGTAAGAGCTTATATTGGCACTGTTGCAGGAACCTACAATGTTTCTTGTTTAATAGGTTTGATTCCTGATCCTGCTATTGGTGGTGTGCCAAGCACTAAAATTAGAACAAGCGATTGTGGTAAACTTAACTTTGGTTTGGGTGGTTTTATACTTGCTGATGCTGTATCGGGCGCTAATCAATACGAATTTGAGGTGCGTGATGTAAACACCAATGCCTTTATTGCCAATAGAATTCAAGCAACTAATGGACTTACTTTTAGCACAGTGCCTGCGTTAACTTGGGGAACACAATATAAAATAAGTGTTAGAGCAAGAATAAGCACCACATGGGGAACATTTGGAACGCCTTGTACCATTGGTTTCATTTGCAATCCAGCAACTTGCGGAGTGCCAACTACAAACTTAAGAACCAGTGATTGTGGTAAACTTAATTTTAACTTTAGTACAGGTTTAGTAGTCGCTAACACAGTAAATGGAGCAACATTATATGAGTTTCAAATTACTGATTTAACAACCAACGCTGTAAGTGTACAATCAAGAACAACTATGAATTTAGTATTCAATACGGTGGTACCTGCTCTGCAAAACAATAGACAGTATAGTATTAAAGTACGAGCTACAATATCAGGCGTAGTTGGAACTTATGGAACTGCTTGTACAGTTGGTTTTGTGAGCACAAGCAGAGAAGAATTAGAAGCGGAAGAGATGAATGCTGAAGAAATATTGAATGAAAATATTTTCAACATCAATGTTTATCCTAACCCATTCAATCAGCAGGCTACTTTATTTATCCAATCATCAAACAACAATAAAGCACAAGTGCAAATTTTTGACATGGTGGGTAATTTAGTTTGGAACGAGCAAATAAATACCAACACAAATGTTAGCACTTGTGCTTTATTGTTGTTTGAAGCAGTAAGTAAACCAATTGAATATTTGATAC
>CAIKXD010000136.1 GCA_903831265.1 uncultured Bacteroidota bacterium | reverse complement strand
TGAAATTAACAACAAAAAAGAGGAGATTTCCAAAAAGCAATTGGAGCGCCAAATTCTTGTCAGAAACTTATTTATTGTTGGTTTCTCTTTGTTCCTCATTTTTTCTATTGTTATTTTCTTTCAGCGCAACAAAATAAAAAAAGGAAAATTACTTAGCGATGAATTATTGCTGAATATTTTACCTTATACTATTGCCGAGGAACTCAAGTTAAAAGGTAATGCTGAGTCAAAGTTGATTGATATGGTTACGGTGTTGTTTACCGATTTTAAAGGATTTACGCAGCTTTCAGAACAGTTTACACCACAAGAACTTGTTGCCGAAATCAATGAATGTTTTTCGGCTTTCGACAAAATAATGATCAAGTATAATGTTGAAAAAATAAAAACGATTGGCGATGCTTATATGGCTGCTGGAGGCTTGCCAACCTCTAATCAAACCCATGCCGAAGATGTTATTTGTGCAGCACTCGAAATTCAGCAATACATGTCAGACTATAAAAAGTTAAGACAGGAAGCAGGAAAGTTGTTTTTTGAAATTAGAATTGGAATACATTCAGGTCCTGTGGTAGCAGGTATTGTTGGGATTAAAAAATTTGCATATGATATATGGGGCGACACAGTAAATATTGCAAGCAGAATGGAAAGCAGTGGAGAAGTAGGAAAGGTAAATGTTTCTGAAACTACTTATGAATTAACTCGCGAAAATTTTAATTTTGAATACAGAGGTAAAGTTGCAGCCAAGGGCAAGGGTGAAATTAGTATGTTTTTTGTGGAAAATAAATCTTAACGGGCTTTTTTAAAAACGATATTTATAATAGACTTATTTATTTAAAAAGGAACACAATTAAATAGCTTTGATCTATTTAATAAATGCAATTGGTATTAATTAAAAAATTATTTGAACCTACAATTCGATGCTTAAACCCAGATTACGCATTAGAAATGCGTAAAAGATTTAGAAATTTTAAATTAGATTTTTGCAAATCTGATAACATTTACTAATAACGATAGCTATCGGTAGGGATTAAATTAACCCAACTAAATCAAGTAGTAAGATTTTTTAGATCTCCTATTGATTAATTTGGCTTAAAGTGGCTACAAAAAACAAAAATATATCTTTGTTGAAACGGATAAAAGAAAATCAATAACATTACCTTGCGTTGGCATATTTTTTTTAATCATATTTTAGCTGAATTATTGTATACTTTTAACCTTAAATTCTTTTAGTGATACGCTTAAATCAAATACAAAAATCATATACTGTTGGCAGCAATAATATGCATGTACTTAGGGGCATTGATATGCACATTAAAGAAGGAGAGTTGGTTTCTATAATGGGCTCTTCTGGCTCAGGCAAATCAACACTGCTAAATATACTTGGGTTGCTCGATAATTACGATCAAGGAAGCTACATGCTTAATAATATTTTAATGCAGGATTTGTCGCAAACAAAAGCCGCGCAGCTTAGAAATAAGTTTTTAGGATTCGTATTTCAATCGTTTAATTTATTGTCGTTTAAAAATGCCATGGAGAATGTGGCTTTACCGCTTTATTATCAGAAAATTGGAAGAAAGGAAAGAAATAAAATGGCGCTTGAATATTTAGATAGGGTAGGATTAAAAGATTGGGCCAATCACTTACCAAGCGAAATGAGCGGTGGGCAAAAGCAACGCGTGGCTATTGCGCGGGCATTAATTGCAAAACCAAAAGTTATTTTTGCTGATGAGCCAACCGGTGCTCTCGACAGTGCAACTTCATTAGAAGTAATGCAGTTATTTAAAGAAGTAAATAAAGAAGGAATAACTGTGGTAATTGTTACCCATGAGGATGATATTAGTAAAATGACAGATCGAATTATCAGGTTAAAGGATGGTTTAATTGTTAGTCAATAGTTTTATGCTTTTATTACTAATGTTAAGTAAACAATTATAAATTTTATATACTGTGTTTGATTTAGATAAATGGCAAGAGATATTAGGAACAATAAGTAAGAATAAGTTGCGTACTTTTCTAACTGGTTTTAGTGTGGCTTGGGGCATATTTATATTAATAGTTTTATTGGGTGCCGGACAAGGTTTAAGGAATGGTGCA
This sequence comes from uncultured Bacteroidota bacterium, assembly GCA_903831265.1. Lineage (GTDB taxonomy): Bacteria > Bacteroidota > Bacteroidia > UBA4408 > UBA4408 > CAIKXD01. The sequence goes on along the minus strand of CAIKXD010000136.1, from coordinate 42,725 downwards.
GAGTCACAATTTTTGCATGATGCTGTAAACAGTATCAATATTGAAGGTGGAGTAACTACCATGGCTCACAAGGGAATTAAACCTGGAAGAGAAATAATACTTAAAACAGAAGATTACAACTTTTTAAGGAATAACATAAAGCAGATTGATAAAATAAGTGCAGCCTTGGGTTCAAGCTCTTTCGAAATGAGTTATAAAGGCAGACATGCATCATATACGTTGCGCTCATGTATGCCCGATCATGCATATCTAGAAAATGCAAATATGTTAACTGGTCGTTTTGTGAATAACAATGATATTGAGGAATTTAGGAAAGTATGTGCAATTGGCTATCCGGTGCGGGACGAATTATTTAAAGATGAAGATCCCATTAACAAATACATTGATGTAAATGGCACGCCCTATAAAGTAGTAGGTGTTTTTACAGATCCAGGAAATGGTGATCTAAACAGAGTTTATGTGCCTTTAACAACCTTTCAAAGAGCAAGTGGTAGTGGCAAAGAGGTAACTACAATATGGGCTAACCTAAGGAAAGACAATGCCCAAGATGGCGATGCTACCGTAAAAGAAATACGTAATATGTTAGCAGCGCGTTATAATTTTAATTCTGCCGATCTTAATGCTGTGCGTGTTGATAATTGGGGCGAAGAATACAAAAGAATTATGAGCATGCTTGATGGTATAAAAATATTTATTTGGATTATTGGTATCTGTACTTTGCTTGCTGGTATTGTAGGCGTTAGCAATATTATGATGATTATTGTAAAAGAACGGACTAACGAAATAGGGGTTAGAAAAGCACTTGGAGCTACGCCAATTTCAATTGTGATGTTGGTAGTGCAAGAGGCTGTGTTTATTACAGCGGTTTCGGGCTATGTTGGACTAGTGCTTGGTGTGGGCTTGTTGCAATTTATGAGTAATAACCTGCAAGGAGATTTTTTTAAGAATCCATCTATTGATTTTAATTTAGCTATTTTGGCTACCTTGATGATTATTTTTTCGGGTGCTTTAGCTGGATTTTTTCCTGCCATGCGAGCAGCTAGAGTGCAACCAGTTGAAGCATTAAGAGCTGAATAAAATTAAATAATGAAAAGCAAACATGTTTGATAGAGATAATTGGCAAGAAATATACGCAACCATAAAAAAAAATAAGTTGCGTACTTTTTTAACTTCCCTTGGTGTTGGTTGGGGGATTTTTATGCTTGTAATTATGCTGGGAGCAGGCAATGGTTTAAAGAACGGTGTAATGAGTGATTTTAAAGGAACTGCTACAAATAGTTTTTTTATGTGGACACAAAAAACAACTAAGCCATACAAAGGAATGAAGCCGGGTAGAAATTTTAACTTTAATAATGGAGATGTTTTAGCCCTTTCACAATTAAAAGAATTAGCTGTTGTTTCACCACAAAATCAACTTGGAGGATGGCGTGGGGGTAATAGTGTGGTTAGAGGCATGAAAACTGGGAGTTATGAAGTGTCGGGTGTGTATCCAAACATTGCCCAAATATCAATGGTGAAGTTAGTTAAAGGGAGATTTTTAAATGATAATGATATCCGCGAAAAAAGAAAAGTTTGTGTGATTGGTTCAAGGGTAAAAGAGGAATTATTTAAACCAGAAGAAAATCCATTAAGTAAACACATTCGAATTAACGGAGTTTATTTTAAGGTAATTGGAGTTACTGTTCCAAGTTCTGGAGGTAACGAAGCAAGGCAAGAAGGGCAGAGGATTGTTGTGCCTTTTTCAACTTTTCAAAATGCATTTAATTATGGCGATATTGTGGGATGGTTTAATATTGCATCTGCTCCAAATATTTCTGCAGCGCAGGCCGAAGAAAAGGTAATGAGCATTATTAAAGAAAGGCATAAAATTGCTCCTGATGATGCACTGGCAATTGGCCATTGGAACATGGAAGTGCAGTACAATAAAATGAATGGATTGTTTAAAGGAATTAACATGTTGATTTGGTTTGTTGGTATAGGTACCTTAATTGCTGGGGTTATTGGAATAAGTAATATTATGTTGATTTTAGTAAAAGAAAGAACAAAAGAAATAGGAGTGAAGCGCGCCCTGGGTGCAACACCTTACAATATTGTATCACAAATAATAACAGAATCGGTCTTTTTAACGGCTATTTCGGGCTATTTTGGATTAGTAATAGGTATTTTATTACTCGAAGGTGTTAACAAGGCAATTGGGCAAGATGTGCCTATGTTTAATAATCCTACGGTTGATTTAAATGTGGCAGTAACCTCACTAATAGTGTTAATTATTAGTGGCGCTTTTGCAGGATTAATTCCTGCAACTAAAGCGGTTTCTGTATTGCCTGTTGAAGCATTAAGAACAACTTAAATTTATATTGAAAAAGTAAATCAAAAATAATAAAACAAAAATAAAATGATTAAACGTATTGTAAAAATTACAGTTGGCATAGCATTATTAGGAGTTTTTATCTGGACCTTTTATTTCTTATTTAAAAAATCAGAAGAAGTTCCTGTTACTTTTCAAACGATAACTGCTTTTGATACTACTATTGTAAAAAAGACAGTGGCTACAGGTAATGTTATACCTCGCAAAGAGGTGAATATGAAAGCACAGGTTTCGGGGATTGTTGAAAAAATGTACGTAGTGGCCGGACAAGAAATTAAACAAGGTGATATTATTGCCAAAGTAAAAATTATTCCTAACATGGTTAATTTAGCCAGTGCTGAAAATCGCTACAATCAAGCTCAAATAAGTTATGAAAATGCTAAAAGTGAATACGATAGAAATGCATTGTTATTGAAGCAGGAAGTAATTTCAAAAGCAGATATTTTACCATCAGAATTAAAACTAAAATCAAGCAAAGAAGAAGTAGCAGCAGCAGAAAATAATTTACAGTTGATAAAAGAAGGAGTTACAAAAAGCGCAGGAAGTGCCACCAATACGCTCATTAGAAGTACCATCTCAGGTATGGTATTAGATGTGCCAATTAAAGAGGGAAGCAATGTTATAGAAAGTAATACTTTTAATGAAGGAACTACCATAGCATCAGTTGCCAATATGGGTGAAATGATTTTTGAAGGAAAGGTTGATGAAAGCGAAGTGGGTAAAATAAAACAAGGCATGCCTTTGATACTTACTATTGGGGCTATTGATACAGAAAGTTTTAATGCCAATTTAGAGTACATTGCTCCAAAAGGTGTTACAGAAAACGGTGCAATTCAATTTATGATTAGAGCAGCTATCAATAAATCAAAAGGTGGCTCATTTTTAAGAGCTGGTTATAGTGCTAATGCTGATATAATTTTAGATAGCAGAACCAAAGTAATGGCCATCCCAGAAATGGTTTTGCAGTTTGAAAAAGATAAAACCTTTGTTGAGCTAGAAAAGGCACCCAATAAATTCGAAAAAAGATATTTAAAAACCGGCTTGTCTGATGGTGTTAATATTGAAGTTCTTGAGGGAATTAACAAAACAGATAAAATAAAGGTGCCGCAGATGAATTCTTAAATTCTAAATTCTAAACTCTAAACTCTAAACTCTAAATTCTAAACTCTAAATTCTAAATTCTAAACTCTAAATTGTAAATTGTGTTTCAGATAGTGATATGAATTAGGATTTAGATGTTGTAATTTTGAATTTTATTGCACTAAAATCATTAGTTCCACATAATAAATTTAGGATTTTCGATGTATTGACTTCCATCACTATCTATTAAAAGCATAATACCATCTGCAAGTAACAATAAACCACAACCACTAATAGTAACACAGTATAATGCAATTATTTTAGCTGTTTCATTTCCTGTGCCAAGCACCAATCTGTGCACGGGCAGAAGCCAGCCAATACCTAAAACATAGGAGCTAAGTGCAATTATTCCAGCTATCATTTGTTTGTCCGAACCTTTCACTTTTTCTTGAGATGGCAACATAAAACTTGCCTCATCAATGGCAAAAGTTAGATCATCTGAAGATTGAAATAAGTTTTCTACAGCTACATCATCAATTTTATATTTGGCATTGCTAGCAAACATAGAAGTTGATTGTAGCATAAAAGCAAAAAATAAGGGTAGGATGTAGATGTAATTTTTCATAAATTATATAGTGTTCAAATGTAATTGAAGTAAATTAATTAATAAATTGATAAGTTCGCACTCAATTATTATGCACAAATTTAATGCTTTACCCTAAAGGAAAAACAATTTCTGTATTTGTTTTATTAACATTAAAAGTTCTTGTGGTTTATGGGCAAGAGCTACCCGTAAAAGCAGGTAAGATTTTAGATTTATGCTATCAATTTAAATTTAATTCTGCAGATAGTTTAATGAGCGCTTATTTTGCAGATCAAAAAAGTGGTGAAGAGGTTGAATTGTATATGCTTAAGGCTAATATTTTGTGGTGGAAAATTATAAGTGGAATTAATGACAAGCCCACAAAATTAACCTATTATCAAACCCTGACAATGGCCGAAAAGTATTTTGAAAAAGAAAAGGACAAAGGAAATAGCCACTTATACAAAGGAATTAGTTTGTATGGCTACATGGCCAGAATGGATGGTCTTAATAAGAATTATTTGAAGGCGTTTTTTAGAATCAATAATTGTCTTAACTATTTGGAAAAAAGTTTTGGTGCAGAATCAAAGTATCCTTTCTTTTATTTGTCATCAGGCTTGTATAATTATCATATAGTGGTTACAGCTAAGCAGTATCCTGTATTGGCACCCTATTTATATCTTTACCCAAAAGGAGATAAAAGTAAAGGCATTGAATATTTGCAGATTGCATCAAAAAGCCCAAACAAATATCTGAGCACCGAAGGTCATTATTTTTTAATGAAATTATATTTGGAAGAAAAGAAATATGCTTTGGCATTAATTAATGTGAATGAACTATTACAAAGATTTCCACAAAATGCAATATTTTTGTACTACAAATTTAGCATACTGCTTAAATCTGTCAATACTAAAGAAGCTAATTTGGCTTCTATTCAACTAATGAATCAGTTGCAAAATAATCAACAAATAAATAGTGTTCAAATTAAACATTTCGAACATCTTATTGAGGAGGACAATAAAAAGTTTAACAAACCCAAAAGATGACAATGAAATATAAGCAAATTACAATTGAGGATATTGATTATTTTGTTAGTATTTGCCCGCATGATCAGGTAAATACTGATGCAGAATCTTTGTTAAAATATAGTAAAGATGAAACTGAAGATTTAATGATGCTGCCGCAGTTGGTGTTAAAACCAAATAAAGTTGAACAAGTATCGCTCATAATGAAATATTGCAACAAGCATAATATTCCAGTTACACCAAGGGGAGCAGGGACTGGTTTAAGTGGTGGAGCATTGCCTTTGCATGGTGGCATTGTTCTTAGTACAGAAAAACTCAATCGTGTGCTCGAAATTGACGAAAGAAATTTACAGGCTACTGTTGAACCTGGTGTTATTAATCAAATTTTTCAGGATGAGGTGGCCAAAAAAGGCTTGTTTTATCCCCCCGACCCAGCAAGCAGAGGTAGTTGTTTTTTAGGTGGTAATATTGCGCATTGTAGCGGAGGCCCAAGGGCTGTTAAATATGGCGTAACACGCGATTATGTGCTTAACTTAGAAGTTGTTTTGCCAAATGGAGAGATTATTTGGACAGGCGCTAACACGCTTAAAAACAGCACAGGGTACAGTCTAACTCATTTGATGATTGGAAGCGAAGGTACGCTTGGAATTGTTACAAAGATTGTGTTTAAATTAATACCATTGCCTCAAAAAAATGTGTTAATGCTGGTGCCTTTTAATAATGCCGAAAAGGCTTGCGAAGCTGTTGCTGCAGTTTTTTATAAAGGCATTGTTCCAAGTGCAATGGAGTTTATGGAGCGCGATGCTATTGATTGGGCATTGAAATATGTTGATGGTATAAATTTAGAGGTAGATGACCTGGTGCAAGCGCATTTATTAATAGAACTCGATGGTAATGATTTAGATGTTTTACTTAAAGAAGCCGAAATGGTGGCTGAAGTAGTTGAACAGTTTGAATGTGGTGAAATACTATTTGCAGATAGCGAAGCGCAAAAACAAAATCTCTGGAAAATGCGCAGAAGCGTGGCTGAAGCAGTTAAAAGCAACTCGGTTTATAAAGAAGAAGACACCGTTGTAAAACGTGCCGAACTTCCTAAATTGCTAAAAGGAGTGAAGGAAATAGGAAATAAATACGGTTTTAAATCTGTATGTTATGGACATGCTGGCGATGGCAACTTGCACGTAAACATTATAAAAGGAGACCTTTCTGATGAAATTTGGAATGAAGAAATCACCAAAGGAATTGCAGAAATTTTTCAGCTTTGTGTAAATTTAGGTGGCACAATTAGTGGCGAACATGGTATTGGTTTGGTGCAAAAAAAGTATTTAGATATTGCGCAATCAAAAGCGCAGATCGATTTGCAGATTGGCATTAAAAAAGTTTTTGACCCCAATAATATATTAAATCCAGGAAAAATATTTAACGTTTAATTAAAAATTGCAGTAGTAATAATAATTAGATTTGTCATAAATAAATTAAAATATGAAAAAACTTATACTTTCCATATACGCCATGCTTTTGGTGGTTTCATCATTTGCTCAAACTGTTCCAAATGGAGGTTTTGAAAATTGGTATAACAATTATTATTTTGATGAACCTAATTTTGGAACTACATCTAATCTGCAAAGTTATTTCAGCATTTTAAGCGGAAATGTGGAGAAAACAACTGATGCTTTTGCGGGGAATTATGCAGCAAAATTATCAACTGTTGCTAGCCCAACTGATACATTGCCAGGAATAATAATTGTTGGAACACCGGGTGGTTCGGGTATTAACGGTGGAATTCCAATTAATGTTAGACCTGATAGTTTAAAGTGTTATGCTAAATTTAATATTCAGCCAAATGATACCGCAAGTATAATAATTGGTTTCAGGAAGTTTGGTTTTGTTGACCCTATCGGGTTTGTACAATTGGTTTTTACCGGCGTGCAAAATTCTTATCAAGAATATAAAGGTCTTATTACATGGCTAGATGCTACAGCCGTTCCTGATACCTTATTCGGATATATAACAAGCTCAATTTTTACCCAATACTCGAGTATGCCCGGGAGTGAGCTTTTAATTGATAATATTGGTTTTACAGGTGCTATTGGCGCTCCCAGCACTGATTTTGAAACATGGACAACTGTAGAAAGTTTAGAACCTGAAAGTTGGTGGACGCCCAATTTTGCATTAATTAATCAAACACCTTGTGTAACACAAAGTACCGATGCTCACTCTGGACAATATGCATTAAGAATAGAAAATGTATTGTCATCTTTTGGCGATACATTAGGATTTGCTACAAATGGATATTTCTTTAGCGGAGATTTTGCAGGGGGAATGGCTATAGTGCAGAATCCTATAAAGGTTACGGGTTATTATAAATACAGCCCTGTTGGAAATGACACTGCCCTAGTTGGCGTTTATACATCAAAATTTGAACCCACTTTTGGTAACACGGTGAGTTTAGATTCAAGTCTTATAAAACTTCCTGCAGCAAGCACTTATACTTATTTTGAAGTTCCGTTGTACTACAATGGATGGCCAATCGCAGATACTTTAAATATAACTTTTGCCTCTGGTAACTATCAAAATGATGCAAGTTTATTGGAGCCAGGAAGTGTGCTTTTAATTGATGATATTGAGGTTTTATACAACCCAGTTGCTGTTGAAGATAATTTAAATCATAATCAAGCAATAGTTTACCCTAATCCAGTAGCAGAAACTTTATTTATTAAGATGTTAAACAAAGCTACTAATCAAACCTTTAAATTGTTTGATGCAAAAGGTGCCTTGGTTTTTGAAGGAAATTGTCAATACCAAGATGGAATGGTAGCCGCTGTTGATGTTAGCGAAATACCTCAAGGGCTTTATTTTTATCAGATAAATGATGGTGAAAATAATCTTACTGGAAAATTAACCATTCAAAAATAAGCTTACGCGTTTAATCTTTTAATTATAATTAGTTTTTTTGAAAGTCCTACTTACAACTTTAAATGCCAAGTACATCCATATTAACTTGGCTGTGAGATTGCTTTATCAATTAAATAAAGATAAACATAATATAGCATACAAAGAGTTTTCTATAAAAGAAGACTTCGATGCTATTGCAGATTATTGTTCGAGTTTTGAAATACTTGCTTTTAGCTGTTATATTTGGAATATTACCCAAACGATAGCGGTAATAAAAAAAATAAAAGCAATAAATCCAACCATTAAAATTTTGTTAGGAGGCCCCGAAGTAAGCTATGAGTGGGAAAAAATAATTGCAATAAATGAAATAGATTTTATTATCACAGGCGAAGGCGAAATACCCTTTGCTCATTTTTTGGATGCATACCCAAATATTGATTTGATACCTAATTTGGTAAGTAAAAGCAATGGTGAAGTAAAGTACATTGAACAATCGGTTACGTTTGATGTAAAAAATTATGAGCACATCATGCCCTATCAAAATGATGATGTTGATTCTTTAAAAAATAAGGTTTGTTATATCGAAACATCAAGAGGCTGCCCTTATAAATGTGAGTTTTGTTTGGCAAGTTTAGATAACAAAGTGCGCTATTTGCCCGATGCAGCTATTAAAGCGAATTTACTTCATTTGATGCAACATGGCAAGGTAATTAAGTTCTTAGATCGCACATTCAACGTAAAAAAAGATTTTACTATTGACATCTTTAAATTTATTTTAGAAAACCACCGACCTGGGAATGTATTTCAATTTGAGATAACGGCCGATATTGTGCATCCCCAAATTATTCAATTTATTAATGATCATGTACCTCCTGGCTTGTTTAGATTTGAAATTGGAATTCAAACCGTAAATCAAAAAGCCAATTTGGAAGTAAGTAGAAAGCAAAATTTCGAAAAAACTAAAAAGGTAATTGAGCAATTGCATCATAAAATTGAAATGCACTTAGACCTTATAGTTGGCCTACCGCACGACTATTTTGAAGATATTAAATATAGTTTTGAAGAAGTATTTAAAATTTTTCCATCAGAACTACAGCTCGGTTTTTTAAAGTTTTTAAAAGGTACTCCTGTTCGCCTAAAATACGAAACGCATGGCTATAAGTTTGATCCAGAGCCTCCTTATCAAATTATTGAAAGTAACTATTTATCAAAACAAGAATTACATCAAATTAGTTTATTGGAAGAGGCCCTAGAGATATATTGGAATAAAAAACGCGCTATTAGTGCTTTAAAATATGTTACTGCAAATTACAGTATATTTGATTTTATGCTAGGTTTAGCACGGCATTTTTATGCCCAAAGCGATTTTCATAAGCATAGTTTGGCTACAGTGTATAAGTTGCTGAACGAGTTTGTTACATTGAATTATAATCATGATGAAAAGCTAAAACAATTGATAGCCATTGATTATTATTTGGCACACAAAGTTAAGCCCCAGTTGCTGTTTTTAAAAGAAATTAGTAATGAAAGCAAGCAAGAATTGATACAGCAACACCAACTAAATTTACATAAGTTTCGTTATTTATTTTTTGAGATAGATTTTAACTACAATCTTTTTAAAGAGCAGCAAATTTTAATAGAAGGTAAGAATAACATCATTTTAAAATACACAGGCACAGATCATGCACAAGTGCTCGTTTGACAAATAATTTGTCGTACAAAATAGTTAACTAGTAAAGCTATTTTTACCCTTACTCCAAAACTTGTAATTCAATTGAATTATTGTTAAAAATATATTTATTATTGCATTAAACGTTTGCATAAGTGCAACGATTTAATGATAAATAATTTATAAAAAACTCACTTTGTTCGAATATATTTTTTCACCACCAACAAAAAAAACAAATGTTATGGAACTGGTTTTTGCCACACATAATCTAAATAAAGTTATCGAAATTCAAGATATGCTTACTTTTGGGATACAGTTAGTAGGCCTAGATCAACTAGGATTTAATGAAGATATTTCGGAGAATGGTCTTGATTTAGAATCGAATGCACAAATTAAAGCAATGCATATATATGGTGTTTTTGGTAAAAATTGTTTTGCAGATGATACAGGTTTAGAAGTTGATGCACTTAACGGATTACCGGGAGTTTATAGCGCTCGTTACGCAGGCGAACAAAAGAGCGATAAAGATAACATTGAAATGCTTTTGAATAAAATGAAAAACAAAAGCAATAGAAAAGCCCAGTTTAGAACTGTTATTTGCCTAATACTTGATGGTCAAAAACAATTATTTGAAGGCATAATAGAAGGAGAAATTACAGATGAACCCAAAGGTAAAGGTGGCTTTGGATATGACGCTGTTTTTAAACCCAAAGGGTTTGATGCTACCTTTGCTGAAATGGATTTATACACAAAAAATGCTGTTAGTCACAGATTCTTGGCTTTTCGTAAATTGGTCAATCATCTTAATCTTTTAAATACTATTTAACACTTCATTGTTGAAGCATTGTTCAATAAGCTATGAAATAAAGCGTTTCATAGCTTATTTTTGTTTTAATAATATTGGTTTAGCGCAGCTATTACTAATGTCATAAAACATTTCAATTATAAAACAATGAAGTTAAAAGTAGGAATAGTATTTGGAGGCTTCTCGCGCGAACGTGAGATTTCTTTTGCAGGTGGTAGAACAGTGTATGATAATCTTAATAAATCTCTTTTTGATGCCATTCCATTGTTTATTGACAGTTTTGGCAATATCATTGAACTAGACTGGAAGTATATCTACAAAGGCAGTATACGCGACTTTTATCCTCCAGTTTCATACTTAAAAGATAGTCCAAATCAATTTCAGGTTTATGCCGAAAGTTTGGTTGAGCCGCATGATAGTAAGGTTTTGCAAATGGCTGAAACCATTGGAAAGGTTGTTGCCCCTAGTGATTTAAATACAATAATTGATTTTGCATTTCTTTGCCTTCATGGACCTTATGGAGAAGACGGTACCATACAAGGTATGCTTGACTTTTATGGTATTCCATATTCTGGTTCGGGTATTTACCCCTCTGCAGTTGGTATCAATAAAGTAATTCAAAAACAACTGATGAGTGAAGCAAATTTTAATTGTCCTAATTATATTGCTATACAAAAATCAGAGTGGCAAAAAAACAACAGAAAAAGTTTGTTTGAAAAGGCCGTGGCCTTAGTTAATTTTCCGATTGTAGTTAAAGCACCAACGCAAGGTTCGTCAATAGGTATTAGCATTTTAAAAGAAAGTTCTTTTGAACATTTTTGTGAGGCTATTAATAAAAGTTTGTTTAGGATAGAATTCACTGCATTGTTTTGGAAAGCGCTTGACCATCATCAAAAGTGTGATAGAGTGCGTAATTGGTCAGATATTAGAGAAGGAATTGGCATGCCGGTACATCTTCAAATAACCAAAGGTGATTTAGCGATTATTGATAAAATTATTCTTCATCCAGAGGATTTATTAAGCGCTTTAAATGCTATAGACGATGTGGCTTGTGAGGTTTTAATAGAAGCCTTAGATGGTGAAAATGAGGTGCTGATTGAGCAATTTATAAAAGGTAAAGAGTTTTCATGCATTGTGGTTGAACACTTTGTAAATGAACAAAAGGAAGTAATATCATTGCCACCTACAGAAATTAGAAAAGGACAGGATTTATTTGATTACCGAAGTAAATATTTGCCAGGTTTGGCACGAAAAATTACGCCAATAGATTTACCACAAAATCAAATACAGGATATTGCAACAGCTTGTAAATTACTTTTTAATTCATTGCGCTTCGACGTTTATGCGCGTATTGATGGATTTATAAATGATGAAGGGATGGTGTTTTTAAATGATCCAAACACTACTTCAGGTATGATGCCTTCTTCGTTTTTCTTCCATCAGGCTGCAGAAATAGGGCTCAATCCATCACAATTTCTTACATTTATTATTAGCACCTCTCTTAAAAAAAGGGCCAGCCTAAATAAAAATCAAACCAAAATAAACCACCTTTTTGAACAACTAAATAAGCATATTACTACTAATAATGCATCTTTTAGTAATAAAGTTAAAGTGGCTGTAATTTTAGGAGGATACAGCAGCGAAAGGCATATTTCGGTTGAAAGTGGAAGGAATATTTATGAAAAGTTGGCATCATCAGAAAAGTATTTGCCGATACCAATTTTTCTTACTGGAATTAATGCAGCCCATCAATTATATACCTTGCCTATAAATGTTTTATTGAAAGACAATGCAGACGACATTAAAGAAAAAGTAAGTAGTTATTACGAACATCCTTTTATTACCTCGGTAAAAACTGATGCCGCAGCTATTACAGGTTTTTTTACTGGAAGTCAGGCTACTATTGATCCACAGCCAATAACCTATGAACAGCTAAAGCAAATGGTTGATATAGTGTTTATTGCACTGCACGGTCGCCCTGGCGAAGATGGCGCGGTTCAAAGTAAATTAGATGCACTTGGTATGCCATACAATGGTAGTGGCGTTAAAAGCTCACAAACTACCATCAATAAATACATTACAAACGAAATGTTGATGCAAGCTGGGCTCCTAGCTGCAAAGCATATGATGGTAAATGAAAACAACTGGAAGGAAAAACAACAAGAGATAATAGCACAAGTTGAAACAAATATTGGTTATCCATTAATTGCCAAACCCGTTGATGATGGATGCAGCAGTGCAGTAAAAAAAATAAAATCAAGAAAGGATTTAGAAGCCTTTGCTTCACTCATTTTTAGAGCAGAATTGCCTCTGATAGAACAAGATGCTAATCAATTAAAAGTTAAACCAAATGAAGAGTTTCCTCAAAAGAAAGAGTTTTTAATTGAAGAGCTTATAAGTGCAAATGGTGCTGCACATTTTTTAGAAATTACTGGTGGTATGTTAACACAGTATAACAGCAATAACCAAGTTGAGTACGAAGTTTTTGAGGCCAGCGAAACCCTTGCAGAAGGCGAGGTGCTTTCGTTAGAAGAAAAGTTTTTAGCAGGGCAAGGACAAAATATTACGCCTGCAAGGTATGCCGTAAACCTTGATGAGGCACAAAAAATTTCTGATGAGGTAAGAAAACAATTACATACTGCTGCAACTGTTTTAAACATTGAAGGTTATGCAAGAATAGATGCTTTTGTGAGAATTTTTGATGTAAATAATGTAGAAGTTATTTTTATTGAAGTAAACTCTTTACCGGGTATGACTCCTGCCACATGTATTTTTCATCAAACGGCAATTAATGGTTATAAACCCTATGATTTTATTGACCGCATTTTAGAATTTGGGTTCAAGAGGAATGCTTTAATTAAAGCAAACAATTTAAGTGTTTAAACTTTCTGAATCAATTTAATTAATTCAGTTAAATTTGCATCTGTTTTTCAAGTATGGCATCGTCAAAAAGTAGTAGTTTAATTAAGCATTTTTTTATTATTGCGGTTATCTATGCCGTGGTGATATGGGGCGTGTTGCAATGGCTAAAAAGTTTTACGCAACATGGTATTACCATAAAGGTGCCCGCTTTAACAGGCAAAACACCAAAGGAACTTAAAGCCTTGGATGATAATATTGATCTTGAATTTATTATCAATGATTCAGTTTATGTATTCGACCAAAAGAAAGGTACAGTGATTGATCAAAATCCATCTGCTGGCACAGAAGTAAAGCAAGATAGAAAGGTATACGTAACCATAAATGCGTTTAAACCGCCAACTATTAAAATGCCAAAGTTAATTGACTATTCTTTGCGCCAGGCAACGGCTGTTTTAGAAACCTATGGATTGGTAGTAGGTAATTTAAAGTATGAACCCGATTTTGCCAAAGATGCTGTTTTAAAGCAATTGTATAAAGGACGAATTATTGAGCCTGGTGAGCCTATTGTGCAAGAGTCAAAAATTGATTTGGTTTTAGGCGATGGATTAAAAGGAGAAAAAGTAAGTTTGCCTGATGTAATTGGTTTAACCAAAAAAGAGGCAGCCAATATAATTGCTGAAAACTCGTTATCTGTAGGGGCAGAAGTTTACGATAAATCAGTTGTAGATACAGTAAAAGCTGTTGTATATAGGCAGTTTCCTGCTTACGTTAGCGATATAAAGGTTAATTTGGGTAGAGCAATTGATTTATTTTTTACACAGGATATTTCAAAAATAAAATCGGCCAAAGATTCGCTTAAGTTGCGATTGAATAATCAAGATGAAGAAAATGAGGATTAAATATTTTATACCTTTTTGCTTATTGATGTGTTGCTATGCTATTAGCATTGCGCAAGAAAGAATTGTAGAGTTGAGCACCAACGCAAGAGTAATACAGCAAAATCAAGATTTAAATTTAGGTAGAACACCCAGCAGTAGCAATCAATTTTGGATTTACACACCAATTACCACGCTGCCTTTTCAAGATGATTTTAGTAGAATTAAAAACACCAATTACAATCGTAATGATTATCCACTAAGTGCTAAATCTGATACATTGTGGTATAATTATAAAATAAATGGATCATTGCCCGGCACTGTTGATTTGTATTACATGGAGGATACTTCATACAATTATACATTTAATAGTTCAAATAATACAGTAAGTAGAGATACAAATAGCTCATTCACGCTCACATTTTTTCAAAATAAATTAGCACCTAATACCGTTACATTAACCAAAAAGTTTTGGCCAATAAGTGATAGTATAAGCTATAATACAACAACGCTACAACCTGATACTTTTTTTATACAACCCGATACTTTAATTACTTTTTTAAGCGACACTTTATATTATACAAAGTTAGCTGCTGGCCAGGCCAATTGGAAAAACAGAAATGTTTTTTGGAATGATAACTATCCAGTAAATCCACCGAGTATTGGAGTGGTAACTTTTGATGGTATTGACTCTACTGGATATCCCTATAATTTTAATGTGCAAACAGCACAAGGCAAGGCCGATGTTTTAAACTCAGTGCCTTTTGATTTGACGTTGTATACACCCAATACCGATAGTATTTATTTTAGTTTTTATTATCAATCAACTGGGCGAGGTAATAAGCCCGAACCAGAAGATTCGATTCGTTTAGAGTTCAAAGCAAAAGATGGCACTTGGAAAAGAGTTTGGGGAATGCCAGGTTACGCATTAAGCAGCGATAGTATTTTTTCAAGAAAAGTAATTCCACTTTCTGATACCATATTCTATCACAAATCATTTGAATTTAGGTTTACTAATTATGCCACTTTAAGCGGTAATTTAGATCATTGGCATTTAGATTATGTGCGCTTGGACTTAGATGCCGATACCATCAATAAAGATATTACCTGGGTATATCCCGGAAAATCGGTGTTTAGCAGATATCAACAAATTCCGCGCAAGCAATATAACGGAGCTACCGCTGATTTTTTTAAAAATTATGTTAGAAATTTATTCAACCAAAGTATCAATGTTACTTATGCTTTAAGGGTAAAAGATTATTTCAATAACAACTTGTTTTCAATCAATGTTAACAATGTTGATTTTGCACCTTTATTGATTAACAGCTGTAGCTTTTGTAATCAAATATTAAATCCTTTTGTGGGTGGTGCTTTTTCTTTTCCAATCACCTCTTTGTGCGCACGCTATGAAGTTGGCAGTTTAATTCAAAACATTGCATTGGAGCCTAATACATCTAACGACACGTTGTATTACACCCAAATTTTTGGTGATTGCTTTGCTTATGATGATGGATCTGCAGAAGCTGCTTATGGTGTTACAGCACCTTTTTCGCAAATGGCCACTAAGTTTAATGCTCTTAACAGTGATACTTTACGTGCAATACGTATTTACTTTAATCCGGTGGTGGTAAATGCTGCCGAGTTTAACCAATTTACACTTGTGGTTTGGAATGAAGATAGCAATGGAAAACCCGGAAACGAACTGCATAGAAATGCCACCCCATTTTCGCCACAGTACAATTATATTAACGGTTTTGTAGATTTTCCTTTAGATGCTACTGTAATTGTATCGGGTAATTTCTTTATTGGATTAGAACAAAATGGCGCTTCAGAACTTAATGTTGGATTAGATAGAAACACCAATGCAATGGATATGCAATATTATCAAAGTACTGGCACTTGGTATTTAACACAGTTTAAAGGTTCATGGATGATGCGTCCTGTATTTGGTGCTTGTCAAGATTTTTTGAGTGGAATAAAGGAGTCGAATTTGAAAAATGAATCCTCGTTCATGCCAAATCCAGCTGCTGATTTAATTACTTTTAAGTCTGATTTAAATGATGTTTTTGAAGTTAAAATATTCGATGCCAGAGGAATGTTGGTGGTTAATGAAAATATAAGTGGTGGACAGGAAATTAATCTTCAACACCTAAGCAATGGCATTTACTACATAAAAATGTACAATGCAAAAAATGGAGATATTCGCCATCAAAAATTAGTGCTTACTAAACCATAAGTAAAAGGTTTGGAAGCTGTTTCTACTATTGAAATAATTGCAGTTGTTTTAGCTTTAGTCTATCTTCTTTTAGCCGCCTATCAAAATAGCTGGTGCTGGTTGGCCGCAGCCATTAGTTCTGTGTTTTACATTAAAATTTGTTTCGATGCGCAATTGTTTATTGAAACAGGCTTGCAATTCTTTTATTTAATTATGGCCATTGTTGGTTATTTTCAATGGCAAAAAAAAGCAACAACAAATACTGCCAATGAGCAAATAATTAATTTAAGTTTTAACAGCTGGCTTTTGGGTATTTTAATTTGTGGATTTATTTCGGTTGCGATGGCTCTTTGGTTTCAACAAAATACAAATGCTAAATTACCATGGTTAGATGCGCCCGTTACTATTTTTAGTATTTGGGCCACTTGGTTAGTGATAAAAAAAGTACTACAAAATTGGCTTTTGTGGATTGTGATAGATAGCGTAGCCATTTATATTTATGTACAACGATCATTAACTATTACTGCACTTTTATATGCACTTTATACGCTGCTTGCAATTATTGGATATCTCAAATGGAAAAAAGTTCAAAAGCTATCATTAAAATAGCCGTTGTAGGGCCTGAATCTACTGGTAAATCTACTTTGGCAGAGGCTTTGGCCGAACACTATAATGAGCCATGGGTGCCCGAAATGGCGCGCAGTTACATGGCAAATTTAAACAGGCCCTATCATTTAAATGACATCATTAATATTGCCAAATTGCAATTGCAACAAGAGCAAGAATTGATGCAAAAGGCAAGCAAGTATTTGTTTTGCGATACTACCTTATTGGTAAATAAAATATGGGCAAGTTTTGTATTTAAGCAAGAACCCATTGAGATTGTAGAGTTATATAAAGTACAAGATTATAAACTGCATTTACTTTGTGATATTGATTTGCCGTGGGAGTATGACCCTTTGCGGGAGCATCCTCATCATAGAAAAGAATTACTTGAACTTTACGAGCAGGATTTAATAAATAGCAATGCTAATTATTTTAAGATTAACGGTGTGGCGATGCAGCGGCTAGAAATGGCTATAAAGCAGATTGGTAGAGTTTTATAACAAATTGTATTTTGAAAATTTTACATTTTATTAGTGCCTTAGCTGTGTAAAAAATTGTGTAAATTATTTCCTTCAGAAAATAGTAATAAGTAAATTAAATGTCTAAATTGCTTGCATGCAAATCTTATCAGTACAGCCACTGAGGGGGCCTAACCTATGGTCAATTTCTACACATTTATTGATCCAAGTAAAATTAGATTTCACTGCCGAAAATACATTAAGTATCGAGGCGTTGAATATATTATTTGCAAGAGCCAGTGCTAATTGTCCTTTTTTAAATTCAAATGCCCATACAAGTGCTGCTCAAAAACTAATATTTGCCACAACACAAATGGCTATTTATTTGCAAAAGCAGGCTGGTTTTGATGTGAGTTATACCGCCTATAAATCAACAATAAATAAAAACATTTACAATGTAGTTTACGAATATCAAAATGAAGATATTGGTATTGCAGCTATTGATTATGCTGTAGATATAGTAAACTTGATATTAAACAGTGAAGATGTTACTTTTCAATTGCAAAATTATGTAGAAGACCTAAAGTTGAAGAACACTTTAGAGAATGTAGATTTAAAAAAACTTATTGAGGCATGCGAGCAAGCAAATATTCCTTATATATTGCCCGATGAAGATTTGCCTTTACATATTGGTTATGGTATTTATGGAAAGGATATTTCACCAGCTGCATATCAAAGTACATTAAAAGAATTATTAATTCTTTTTAAAGATAAAACAAAAGCATTTATTCCTATTATTGCCATTACAGGCAGCAATGGTAAAACAACTACTACCAGGCTCATTGCACATATATTGCAGGTGGCAAATTATCAAGTAGGATTCACAACCAGTGATGGCATTTATGTGCAGGGAGAAATGATTGATAAGGGCGATACTACTGGTCCGTTCAGTGCAAAAATGGTTCTAAGGAATCCTAAGGTAGAAGTAGCTGTATTAGAAACTGCGCGTGGCGGAATTGTTAGAGCTGGCTTAGGTTTTAATCAATGCGATTTGGCCATTGTAACCAATGTACAAAACGATCATTTGGGTATTTCGGATATTGAAACAATGGAAGCGTTGGCCAAAGTAAAAGAAGTAATCGTTCAAGCCGTAAAGTCTGGTGGTACTGCTACTTTAAATGCTGATAATTTTTACACCTTACAAATGGGTTTAGATGCAAAATGCAAGGTAGCATGGTTTACCACCGATGTAAAAAATCCTGCATTAAACAATTTGCAGGATGATTATTTATATGTTGAAGGTGAAAAAGTGTATTATAGAAAAGGTTGCGAAGCTATTTACATGATGGATGTAAATGATATCCCAATTACTTTTAAGGGAACTTTAGGCTTTATGACACAAAATGCCTTGGCAGCGATTTTAGCATGTTTGCAATTTGGCATTGATCCTGAAATAATTGTGAAGGGAGTTACTAGCTTTTATCCGGGCGAAGCACAAACCCCTGGTCGTATGAATATATATCAGTTTAAGCAATGCCAAGTGATGGTCGATTTTGCGCACAATCCCGAGGGTTTTACGGGTATTGCAGCCTTTTTAAAAAGTAATCACGCAAAGTATAAAATTGGAATTATTGTTGGCACAGGCGATAGGAAAGATGAGGATGTTAAACTTTTAGGTAAAATTTCTGCCACTATGTTTGATCATGTTCTAATTCATCAAGTCAAGTTTTTAAGAGGGCAAACAGCCGAACGTTTGGTATCTTTATTAGTAGATGGCATGAAACAAGAAAATCCAAATATTTCTTGGCAGCGTGTCCCCGATGAAGCAGAACCTTTGTTGTTTGCACTGCAAATGATTAATACAGAAAATAGTATGATTGTGGCTTTAAGTGATGTGCTAAATGAGCCAACGGTTTTGGTGAAGAAGTATCAAATGGAGTTTTAAAAAACACAATTTCAATCTTTTATAGGCCTTAAAAATGAGGTTAATGTTTTTTTTGTTGGAATTCAGAAATCAACTACATCCTAATAATCCGTCCATCTTCCATCTCAATAATTCTATTCGTTCTTTCTGCAAACTCATTATCATGCGTTACAATCAATAGTGTTTGTTTAAATTCTTTTGAGAGTTCCTGAAAAATATCGAACACAATTTCACTGTTTTTTTTATCCAAATTTCCTGTAGGCTCATCACCCATAATAATTACAGGGTCATTAATTAGGGCACGTGCTATGGCCACTCTTTGCTTTTGCCCGCCAGATAGTTGATTGGGCGGTTTTAGTGCTTCTTTTTCAATTCCTAATATTTTCAATTTTTCGTAGGCGCGATGCTCTATTTCTTTAAAAGGATATTTGCCTAGTTTTAATCCTGGTAGCATTACATTGCGTAACACAGTAAACTCGTTCAACAAGTAATGAAACTGAAATACAAAACCAATTTTTTCATTTCTTACAACGGCTAGTTCAGCTTCTTTTTTATTCGCCATCATCATACCATCAATTTGCAGCTCGCCCTCATAATCGGTATCCATGGTGGAAAGTATATACAACAAGGTTGATTTGCCACAGCCTGATTTTCCAATTACAGAAACAAACTCGCCTTTGTTAATGGTAAATGTAACCTCCTTTAAAATCTGCACCGTCACCGGATCGTGAAACGATTTAGAAATGTTTTTTGCTGATAGTATAATATTGCTCATACTTACTTTCCTCTAATAATTACAACAGGGTCAATTTTACTGGCTTTGCGCGAAGGAAAATAACCTGCAAAATAGGTGGTAACAATCGAAAAAATAGTTCCTATTAAATAAAACTTTGGATTGTAATTGATAGGATATGTTTTTACAGTAGGCAGCGCAGCAGTGTTAAATGGAATTTGATCTATCAATTGCGATAACCCAAACCCAAAAAGTAAACCTAACATCCCACCAAATAAACCAATTGTAAGTGCAATACCAATAAATATTTTTTGCACATCCTTCCCCGAAAATCCTGTGGCTTTTAAGATGGCAATAGAATCCATTTTTTCATAAATCATCATATTTAAAATGTTGTATATACCAAAGCCCGCCACTATTAACAGGGTAATGCCTACAGCATAAGAAATCAAACTTCTTACCGAGCTGCCTGTTTCAAATTGAGAGTTGGCTGTTTGTATATCTATAGCTTCTAAATCAAATAATTTGCCTAACTCTTTTGCCACTTTTGGAGCTGTTAAAATATCCTTTAATTTAATTTGAATATCAGTAACATAAGCATTCGACTCGCCCAGTAATTTTTGTGTGGTGGCCATGCTGGCATAGCTTTGCACCTTATCAATATCTTGCAATCCCGATTGAAAATATCCAACAACTTTCAATTGCAATCGTTCACCTTTTGTTGTGGTAACCTGTATTACATCGCCAATATTAGCCAGCATTTTTTCTGCAGCTCCTTTACCTAAAATAATACTGTTAGGTGTATTTTTTAAATCGATATAATTGCCTGCTGTTACATAATCCTTAAATAAAAACAATCTGTTTTCTGCTTCTACATCTATACCATTAATAACACCTGTTAGGTCAATGTTGCCAACGTTGTAAAATACTTGTGCCGTTATTTTTGGAGCAACACCTAATACACGCTCATCATGTTTTAGCATTTGCATGATAGCACCACTGTTTTGAATTTGTAACAATTCATTTTTTGGTTTTACAGAACTTACAAAATTATAATGGTTTTTGTATTCACTATTTAAATCTATTGGTTGCTTTTTCGATGGTTGAATTTCGTTATAGAGCCTTACATGTGGGGTGCGATTTACAATTAAACCATCTAATAAATCATTTAAACCCGACATAAAACTTAACAAAGTAATAAACATGGTGATGCTAAAAGTTACACCAATAGCGGCTACCAGCGTTTGTTTCCATCGCGCTAGCAGTAAAGATTTTGATATGCTTGTTAATAGTTTTAAATTCATTCTTTAGGGATTAGCAATTCATCATCAGCGGTAATACCACTTAAAATTTCTATTTTTTGATAATCCTTTAAACCTGTTTTTACTTTTATAGTATCCCCATCCGATTTAATTACCAATGAATCATTAATTAAGCAATTGCGTGGAATTAACAGTGCTTTTTCTCTTGAAAACAAAACAACATTGGCTTCAAAGGATGTATTAGGATATAGCAATTCGGGTGCTTTTACAAACTCTGATTCCACTATAAATGTTTTACTTCTTTCATTCATTAAAGGATTTATTTTGGTAACTTTTGCTTCAAATGTTTGCCCTTTATAGCTATCTAGTGTAACAATTACCAATTGGCCTTTTTTTATTTTTAAAATATCGTATTCATCAACCTGCATTTCTAAAATAAAATGCTGTGCATCGCCAATTACGGCCAATGCAGTTTGTGGGCTTACAATTTCGCCTCTGTTTTTGTTGATACTATAAACAATGCCATCAATATCACTTTTTATAGAAAAATCACTTTCTAATTTATTCGAAATGGATAAGTTTTTCTGCGTTAAGGAGGCATTCAAATCAAGTTGACGAACTAAATCATCGTGCTTTACTTTTGCCGAGTAAAAGCCTGTTTTAGCATTTTGATAATTTAATTCACGTTGCTCTAATTCTACCTTTGAACCTACCTGTTGCTCCCATAAGTTCTTTTGTCGGAAGTAGAGTGCTGAATCATTTTTCATTTTATTTTTTGCGAGCTCAAGCAACAATTTAGCTTCGTTAAGTTTGCCTTTGTTGGCATTCAAATCAGCAAACTCAGCGTTCAGCGCAGCATTTTCTTTATTTAATCGTTGTGCATCATCTACCAATTCAAAAAGCAACGAGCCTGCTTTAACAGTATCGCCTTCGGCCACTAAAATATTTTTTAAAATACCACTCACTGTGGCAAAAACCTGGTATTGATTTTTACTCTTTACTAAACCAGAAGCATAAACCGATTCTGTAATTGAAGAGGTGGTTGGCTTTATTTTCTCTACTTTAGATTTGCAAGAAAAAACAAATAGAGGAATAACTACTAGAAGAATTTTTTTCATAACGGCACAAAAATACAAATTAGCTTACACTTTGTTATGAAATTAACCATAACATGATAATAATCATAAAATTTTACCGACGATACAAAATAAATAGTCGAATTTTATTGAACTATATTTTGTTTTATCGGCATTATACATTGTAAATTTATTAAATAGCTTTGGGTTATCTAATAAATACAAATTGTATTACTTCAACGTTTCCAATGCTTTTAAGCATTTTTCATTAATCAGTAAATCGCTTTGGTTGTTTGATTTAATTTTTAAAGCTTTTTGAAACCATACTTTAGCATTTATTTTTTTACCCATATCTAAATAAGTTTGTGCCAATTCGTATTGGTGCAACTTAAATTCAGGCTCAAAAGCCACCGCTTTAATAAATGCATCTAGAGCGCCCTGCAGGGTTGCACCTTTTGGAACTCCACCATACAGGCTGTTTATCATCATCCTTTCAACATTGCCAAAGTTGGCTATGGTACGATTCCATCGGCCTAAAATATGATAGGCGCCAGCGTGAGCAGGATTTAGTTTTAAAGTTTCGTCAATGTATCGCTTTATTTCTTTTGAATTGGCAATTTTAGTTTGGGTATCGGTAAATTCATTTATTCTACCTAGTGCTAAAGCCATGCAATAGTGGCTGTCAGCAAAACTTGCATCCAAAGCCAAAGCCTTTTCTGCTAAATAAAGTCCAGTATTAAAGTAGGCTTGTCGCGTTTTTTTATCGCTAAACTCATTACCTTTTTTACTGTAAAACATACTGCTGTATGTTAAAAACTCAATGTTAGTTGAATCACTTTTTAAAAGCTGCTGAAAGCATGATAGTGCTTCATTGATATTATTTTCTTTTTTGCACTCCAAACCACGTTTAAATAATTCTTCTTTGGTTTGGGCATTTGCAAATATGCTGCTTGCAACCAACAGTAAAATTAATTTTGCAATTGGTTGCTTTTGGTACATCATTAAAATGCTTTATTGATGCCTATTACCCATCTAAACTGAACAAATTCAGGTGCCGAGTTAGGTGTTGCATTTAAAAACAATGGCACATCAAAACGTATGGTCAATGGCTGTATTGTTTGCATAGGGCCAAATTTTTTGATGGTTAAAGAAGTTCCAATTCCTGCATCAGTTTTTATTAGGTTTAAAATGTCATAAGATTTTAATTTATCAATCTGTAAAACGCCTGCATCAGCAAATAAATACATGTCGTAGTCCAAAACATTTCTAAGCCTAGAGGCTCTTCTTTTCCATAACCTATCAAATCCTAATTCAATATTTACTGAAGCGCCAGAATTTGTTCTATAGCCTAATTGCTGGTTTCCATCAACATCATCTAATGGCATTAAATAACCAGCATAACCTCTTAAATTTAAACCACCACCTTGTTGAAAATGATTAGTGTTAACAGTATATTTGCTCCAATCGCTAGGCACAAAGGCATCTGCTCTTGTGTATTTATTATCCATTAATTGTTCAGGATTTGCACCTGCAGTATACAATTGCGATTCTAAAGGAACATTAGTGCCGGTGCCATATTGAATAAATGTTCTAGTATTAAAATCAAACTTACCAATACTTGTTTTATTAATCACCGTTAATGATAACTGTGTGTAATCATAATCACTGCCTAACGATGATGTTCTTAAATTCATATTAATAAATCCAGTGCCTTTTTTATAAGTGTATTGATGGTCGAAACCTACGTTGGCCGTGTTATTCCACTGGTCGGTTAGCCATAAATCTTTATAAATTAAATAAATTAAATCTGTGGAGTCTTTGCGATACATACTTTTTGCATATCCATAAAAACGAGTTCTTAAATCGTTCGATTTTTTTTCTACACCTATCATATTATACACCAACCCATCTAACCATCGGCTACTTAAAAACCAGGCAGAGTTTTTTGAAACTTTACTTGTGGGATTTTTATAATTTAAAGAGTAAGATAATTTTTGCAATTCAAAATTTTGGTTCTTATCAGCAATATTCTGACCAATCATAGAGCTAAACCAAACAGTAGCATCAAATTGATGCTTGTATTTTAAATAATTTCCATTCATATGGGCTCCAATTTTTGCTCCATCAAATCTGTTGTACCAAACATCAGGTCGTAAAAATAATTCATAATGATGGCGATCAGCAGCATTGTATAAATGATGGTCAAAATCTAAACTTACCTTGTCAAATGTTTTATTATCTAGCAAATTAATATCAGCCAATCGCTTGCTTGGATCAATTATTACATCTTTAATTCCACCAGGTACAGTAACAGTAGCAACATACTCTGGAGCTAATTTTCCCCAGCCTGTCCACTTTGGCAGCACGGTAGCTTCAGTTTGTTTTACAAACCAAGTATTAGGAATGTGAAAATGATATACCGAATCATTATTAGCAATCACATCAAAGTCAATAGGCATTTGCATTTCGCCATTTCTTTTAAAGGTAATATTGTAATAATCAGTGCCCGCTTTTTTATTCGCCTTCACGCAAGATATACTATAGTCAATCGCTTTTTCCGTTTCAATCCATTGATCAAAAAACCAATTTAAATCTACTTTGGTGTATTGAATTATGCTGTTTCTAAAATCCTCTACATAAGGATGACACATTTTCCATTGGTTAAAATAGTTTTTCATCGACATCAAAAACAAACTATCTCCTAATACATACTGCAAATTATAAAGCATACTGGCAGTTTTGTAATACACATTTCTGTATCCACCTCCATGTCCTAATGCGCCATTAAAATCATCGCTATGCACATTTAAAGGTGTTGCTGTGCCTCTTATGGCATCATTGGTATAAGGGTTTAAAACCCTTTGGTCAATTACCAATTCATCTCTCATGAACTTATCAATGTAATTCGATTTTGATGTGGCGTTTATAGTAGTATCACCATCAATATTAACCACCGCCCAAGCTGTTAAAAACTGAGTAAACCCTTCATCTAACATCGCACGGTATGTTTCGTTGTTACCCACCATCCCAAAAAACCAGTTATGTCCAACCTCATGTGCAAATAAACTTCTGTAACCTGGGTCTTCACCACCATCAAGCGTTAACATAGGGTATTCCATACCATCGCGGGCATCGGCCACCACCATTTTAGGATAAGCGTACATGCCAAAATCGCGCGAAAATGTTTTAATTACTTTGCCTGTGTATTGTGCTGCATTTAACCAACGCGATGCGTGCGGCTCTTGCACCAAGGCCACTACTTTTATTTTAGACCAAACATACTCATCAATACGGTAAGTAGGATCTGCAGTAAACGCAAAATCATGCACATTCTCTGCATGGTATTTCCAGGTTTTTCTTTTGTTCTTATCGTAAGGCGTTATCACCGATGGAGCAGAGTTCCATGGCTTTGTTTTAAAATTGGCAATATCTAATTTGTCGCGCAATGCTTGTGGCAACACCTCTTCTTCATTGGTTAAGTTTCCAGTAGCCTCCACTACAAAGTTATCCGAAAAGGTCAACTCCACATCAAAAGCACCAAAATCGCCATAAAATTCTTTCCCCAAATGTTGTTGTGTATCCCAACCAAATTTAGCATCATACACCGAAATACGCGGATACCAATGCACCCCATCAAAATGCTTAAAGCCAAAGCTATTAAAGGCTTTCATGCGTCTGCGTGTACTTCCGTAATCAAAATAAGTTTTAAAATCAATATCAAAAGTTACCGACTCGCCAGCCTTTAAAGGTGTTGCTAAAAATACTTTTACAATGGTATTGTCATACTCTGTTTTAAGAGCTGCACCGCCACTCGTAATTTTTAAAATCTCGGTTCCTTTTTTGTCATTTTCATATTTGCCATATTTTGCTTTTACGCCATTTTCTTGTTGCAATTCATCAAGGTAAGATCCTGGCTGAAACGCATTTTGATACAAGTGAAAATACACAAACTTCAACTCATCATTACTATTATTCCAATACGTTAAATTCTCTTTTCCGTCAATAATATCAGTGCTTTCATCAATATTGGCTTTTATTTGATAATACACATCTTGCTGCCAGTAACCAGGGTAGGGTGGACGGTTTTTCCAGTAATAAGGATTGTCAGCATTGCGGTAGGTGTTTGGTTTTTGTAATGGATCGTAAGCTTGTCCAAAACTCACATTAATAAGGGCAATTGTGTATAAAAGTGTAAAAAATGTGCGCACAATAAAAAGGTTTAAAATTGATGTGCTAAAGTAAGGAAAGTATTTATTTATTGGATTTATTATTCAAAAGTTATTCAACATTTGCGTGGCAATAAGCCTTACAAAAGCTAGCCGAGTTAAAGCGAAGCTTTGCTTCGCTTTTCTTTATGATAGCTCGGGATTACTTTTGCGCTAATGGTTTTGCACCTTAACTTAAAAAAAAATAAATCTCATCTGGGCGCTAAGCTTTTAACTTATACTTGGGGTATTATTGTTTCAATAAAAATAGGAAGTGTGAGCTGAAATTTATTGAAATAGTTAGATAAAATAAATTATTTTAATTTTGACACAATATCCTTGTAAGTCATATATCCAATATTTACCTTGCCGTTTAATACAAAAGATGGAGTGCCAAAAATATTTAGGTTTTTGGCATCTTTGTTATCTGCTTTTATATTATTCAATGTTAGTTCAGTATTAAATTTATTTTTTAAATCTATTTCTGTAACGCCTGCACTAATAACTGATTTTATTAAACTTAAGGAGTCTACATTGTCATCCATATTAACTAAAATCTCATGTACTTCCACAAAATGACCAGTTTGTCTTGCTACTTCTGCAATTTTCGCATAAAACATACCTTTGCTATCAACCTCTTCTACAGTATTTTTAGCTACAATTTTTAATATACCGGTTTCAATATATTTTTTACTTAGGCTATCCATTACATGCTTGTAAAAATATCTGCAATGGTCGCAGCTATAGTTCGAGAAAACAATTAAAAAGTTGGGGGCAGATGACTTGCCAAAAAGATAATTTTCTCTACCGTTAACTTTTATTGAATTTTTAAAATTGTGAGATTTTGGTTAAGTAATATAATTTAACATGCCTTCTTTTGAAGAAGATTCATTTTTGGATAAAAATTCAAAAAAAATTATGGAAACCAAAATCAAGGTAATAGCCTGAATAGTCAATAGGATTTTGTATTCTTTAGAATTCATTTTAATGATAGGTTTTGTGTTAATTATTTTTTATTAAGCTTATTGGTGGAGAATATTAAACGCCTTTCTATTTTATTTTGCACTCCATATGGTTTTGAAACTTCTAACATATAAATTATTTCTAATTGGGTTACTTTATAATTCAATTTTTCCAACTTATTTTTATTAGCCAACAGAATATATTTTGCCAAATTAGAAACATAGTTGCTATGCGAAGGTTGAATAATTTGTTCAGTAAATTTTCTCCATCTGTCGTTTTTATATTTGTCTAAAACATAGCTAGGTTTTTCGTAGGTTAACTTATAGTTTTTATCATTTAAGTCAATTAGTTTATTATTTTCCAATTTAGCTTTGTAAATAATCCACCCATCATCCTTAAATACTGTAGGAGAAAACATGCCCCAACTTTGATTTAATCTTAACGCATACATAAAAGATTTTAATTTTTCAGGGAATCTTATTGGAGTATCGGGTATTGTAGTAACATTCCATAAAATAACTAAAGTAAAAACAAATCCAATTAAAATACCCCCTAATACATTTTCATTCACATTTTCTTCCAGTAAATTGGTTTGGTTAGTATGTAAAGGCCATACCTTATCCCAAACAAATGAAGGAATAAACAATACAGATGAGGCAATAAAACAAAAAGGAAAAATTCCAATCATCATAGTACTCATGGTGCCTATGCCAAACAAAATTAAAAAACAAAACAAAAGTATTTTAATTTGGATTCTAAATATAGGCAACAAAAATAGGGGGAAAACAATAAATTCAGCTACATAGATAATTCTTGTAATTAACACAGTTAAGTAGTAGTGCTGAGATATCCAGATTCCAAAATTTCTTGTTAATTGGTCAAGACTAAAAGCATAAAATAATGCTGAACCTTCTCTCCACCATTCAAGTTTTCCTTTGAAAAAAGCAGAGAACGTAAATGGAAGCAATACTTGACAAAGCAATGCCATAGTGGCTACTGAATTAATTTTGGTAATTGCTGGAGATTTTTTTAAATCAATGTTCGGAATAAATATTAACCAAAATAATAGCATCCTCAACAAATCATCTCCTCCCTGATAAATAATTGGATTTCTGTTTTGTATTGAAACAATACCAATCCAACATATGATAGTCATTAATCTTACGCTAATACCCAATAGTAATAACAAGGCTACACATACTAAAAGGATAAATAGAAAAGAAATAAATTCTATACTATGGTTTAACTTAAAAACTGACCACATCCATGGATTAGTTTCATAAGTGCTTAGGTCGAAAAAGGGTAAAACACCAAGATCACTATAATGGGCTTCAAGGTCGGTTAGCCTATCAATTAAATCGAAAATAAGGACAGAACTTAATAAAATTCTAAACACCTTTAAACTTCTAATGTCAACATAAAAGAAGTCAAAGATGTTTGTTAACATTGTTTTTACAAAAAGTGAAGGCTAAAAAAATGGTTGTATCCCATTAATTTTGCAATTAAAATTCAAATGGTTTAAACTATTGCAATTGAATCAATTGGCAGTCACCTGCTGGCACTGTGAATGTTCCACCTGTCCATTGATCACCTGTACTAGGTGCTTCTGCATACCAGGTATTATTGGTTCCTTGGACATTAAAAGTTACTGCCCCAATAGAATTTGTTCCACAAGAAGGGGTTCCCGAAGTGTAATATCCTGTTAAAGAACCAGCATAATTACCATTTAAATAAATATTGATTGGTGAGCAAATACAGTCATAAGTTATATACACTGTAAAAGAACCATAGGTTGAACTAGTAGAGCTTGTGCTAGATGTTGAACTTGTACTAGATGTTGAACTTGTGCTGGATGTTGAACTTGTACTTGAAGTTGAACTTGTACTTGAAGTTGAGCCCGATGAAGAACCTCCATAATAGGAAGTTGTTGAAGATGGGCATGATGCATAGCAACTTGCTGTAGTTGAGCCGTCCCAATATGGACTGGAGGTTGGACAGCAATATGTTGAACTTACAGGCAAGAAGTTTGGCGCACAATTGTTTTGCCCGTAGTATGGATTGCAACTATAGCTAGAAGTTGAACTGGTTGAGGAAGTTGAACCGGTTGAGGAGGTTGAACTGGTCGAAGATGTTGTAGATTGGGGTAAATAATAACAACAATCTTCACAAGGTTTTTCAGCTTCACCGTCATAATTTTCTGCATCTAAATCCATACAACCTACCTTCTTTTTACAACCACCAAAAATTAAAGCTGAAATCAAAATTGATAAATAAATAACTTTTTTCATTTGTAATTCCTTAATAAGTTGCTTACTCTGTTCAGTTTTCAGCTTCCCTGTTTTACGCTCCTCAACTGCTTAAGATGAAAGCTTTGAATGTGTTGTTTTACGGATTATATTGCAAACTTAACAAATAAGTTTAATTAAAGGAAAAAAGTTAAACCTTAAATATTTAGTAGAATTTAGTTTTGAAATGTCAAAGGTAACTCACACTGGTTTGAGCTTTGTTTCTTTACTAACCTTCACGGTGGGCTCGATCCGCCATATTCCTGTTTATTTCGCAGGTTTCTGATAAAAAACAAAGCTTTGCTTGGTTTTTCCTACATGCAGCAATCAGGCTGCTTTAGCAACTGCATGCATACAAATCGTAAAATGCAAAAATTAATTTACTACCTCTAAAACTTCGTAACTAGCTTCACATTCAATTGCCTATTGGTTAAGTAATTTGGAATAGCATATTCTCTGTTGGTAATATCTTTAATCCATAAATAAGAAATGGTATTATTGATGGCTAACAAATTAAATACTTCAATACTAACCCACATCGATTTTAAATAATGCAGTGGATTTTTTTGTTTTAATTTTTGATCTTCAGAAATCAATTGCCATGAGAAACCAATATCAACTCTTCTGTATGGCGGCATTTTTAGAGTGTCTTTGTAGCGCTCATAACTTGGTGGTCCAAAAGGAAAACCTGTGCCATAAAGTAAATTCAAATGCATTTTTAATTTCGGAATTTTAGGTACGTAATCCTGAAAATACATGCCCACATTTACTCTTTGATCGGCTGGTCGTCTAATGTAACCCGGGCTATATAAAATACTATCGGCAATTGTGGTGTTGCTTGTATAGCCCGGTCTTATTCTTTCTTTATCTGTATTGTAATAAATGTAATAAGAATCGTTGCGCAAATCTTCTGCTGTTTTCATTACCGATAACGAAAACCATGATTCAACCCCATTAATAAATTCACCATTTAATTTCATATCAACACCTGTAGCAAAGCCTTTAGCCAGGTTTTCGGCATAATATCTTATTCTAACATTATCAATTTCGTATGGCACTAAGTTGCTTAGTTGCTTGTAGTAAAGCTCGGCCAATAATTTAAATGGTCTATTCCACATCTTAAAATTATAATCGCTACCCAACACAAAATGTATCGATTGCTGGGCCCTTAAACTGGTATTAATTTCGCCCTTAAAATTCCTAAGTTCTCTATAAAAAGCTGGTTGTGCGTAAAGCCCTGAAGAGAATCTTAACAGAATATCTTTTTTCCAATTTGGTTTAATTGAAAAAGTACCGCGTGGACTAAAAATAAATTGATTATTTAAAGTCCAATAATTTGCTCTTGCACCCATGGTCAATCTGTATTCACTTGAATCTTTACCACTCCAAGCCCAATGATTTTGCAAATACCCCATCAAACGATCGCTCTGCAAATCAATTTTTTGTTTGATAACTTCTTTTAATTCTAATTCGGCAGTATTTGTTTGCGGAAGTGCGTAACCTGCACTGTCAATATTTTGCCATTCGCTTAAATTATCATTAATTATTTCGTGCTGGTATTTAGCACCCCAAGTCGCATTTTTATAAAAACCTTTATGCTCAAAATTAGCCACGGTTGAAGTCAAATAATTTCTTGCATGGTTTAAAAATGTGCCTACGCCACGGTTAAATTTTACATCTCCAAAACTTGGTTTACTTAAATCTGTTTCTAATTGATCTATATAATATTGCCCTTGCACATCGTAGGTTTCAAACTCATAACTTCTAAAAGCAGAGGTTATAAATTTAAGTTTCAAATCTTTATTGGGTTTGTAAATTCCAGTTAAGGCACCTAAATAGGTTTCAAAATCATTTACTTCTTGCCCATCAAAGTATACATTTAATTGCAAGGCATCATTTACAGTTCCAAATTTAGTTTGACGGTTTTCGGGCACCATATTATATCTGTTACGACTGTAATTACCAAGCGCCTGTATGGAAAACTCGGGCGTAAAATCATAATTCAATAGCAATTGACCATCTGCAAAAAAAGGTTTATAATCACCTTTGGTATCTAAAGTTTTTAAAACGTATTGATTGCTTCTTGTTCTTATTCCACCAATCGCGCTAAAGCGGGCATCTTTGCTAATGCCTTCTAAATGAACGCTTCCACCTAATAAACTTCCTTGCACGGTTCCTCCAAACATTCTTGGGTTGCGATATTGTACATCCAACACACTCGACAATTTATCGCCATATTTAGCATCAAATCCACCTGCCGAAAATAGGATAGAGGATACCATATCTGAATTAATAAAACTCAAACCTTCTTGCTGCCCACTGCGCACTAAAAAAGGACGATAAATTTCAATGTCGTTTACATAAATTAAATTTTCATCATAATTACCGCCACGTACATTGTATTGAGAGCTTAGCTCATTGTTTGATGAAACACCTGGCAATGTTTTAATAATGGCTTCAAAACCACCTGTAGTGGGCAAAGCATAAAGTAACTTTGGGTCAATACGTGTTAAGGTGGAGGCACGTGCTTGTTTATCTTCAATCTGAACCGTTCTTAAACTATTTACATTGCTTTCTAAATTAAAATCCAACACATTGGTAGAGCCTTCTGTAAACTTCCGTTTTAAAAATACATCTTTAAATCCTATGTGATTAATAACAATAGTAATTTCTTTTTCAGCTGGCACAGAGAGCTGATAAGTTCCTGTTGAATCTGTATTTGTATAACCTGCTACTCCTTTAATGGCTACTGCAATTTCTGGAATAACTTGTTTGTTTTCTATATTGTAAATGCGCCCTTTGATGATGGCAGTTTGCGCCATTATTCCGACATTTACAAGCGTAAAAATCAAGGTGAGTAATATATAATAGGGTGGCCTAAAAGTCATACAGTATAAGTTGCAAATAACGCAATTTTGCTGAACTTATTGATACAAAAAAAGCCATTAGTGTTTGCTAATGGCTTTTTGTAAATTTTTTGATATTAATTTTAATCTTCTAAAATCACTAATTTTTCGGTACTAATTTTAATTCCATTTTGAAACACGTTCAACATATAGGCTCCTGCGGCATGTATTTCATTTAAATCGATACTTCCAGAAGCTGAATTAACAGTATAAGTTTCAATTGTTCTGCCCGTTAAATCATTAATAGTAATCGTACTTTGAGCTGCTGGTGGAAGTGAGTAAAAAATGGTTTTCTGGTTGGCTAAAGGATTGGGATAAAATCTCGATCCAGTATTTTTTTGATTTGAAATTAACGAATTTACACTGTCTGGCTCAACTCTAAAATGGTCGAAACCTGCTTCTACTAAATGCCCTGGCAAAGCATCAACGGCATAAGCAATAATTTGCATGGTTGATGTAATTGGGATGATTGAATTTGTAATTAAAAAATCTTTTTCTACCCATGTGCTGCTTCCTGCAGTGCTATTAGTTACTACTTCTAAATTTACTGTTTGAGTTCCGTTGCTTATTTTAATAATCAAACTATCATTTGCAGCACCTGCACCTCCTCCATTGTAAAACCATCGTGCATATTTAACATGCGGATTAGAAATATTGCTTAAATCAAAAACTGGAGAGGTTAAAACAGTGTATCCATCATCAACATCATCAGCACCTACTGCGGCATTGTTGTTCCCAGTTACAAAAGCTCTTCCTCCACAATCACCTGTGGCATCAACACCTGGGTTAGCGGCAAAACTTCCTTGAAAGGTTCCAGCAGGAATGGCTCTTGTCCATACACCAAAAGGAGCAGTGCTATTTACTGTCCAGTTATAATCAAAGGCAAAATCATCATATATCCCATTTTGTAATGTAATATTGATATTTCCATTGGTTAAATTAGTATTATCGCAATAGGTTACATAACCCCATGCACCTGCGTAAATATCATAGGTACCCGAAATTAAACCACATTGCGAAAACACTCCATTGTTATCACTGGTATATGAATAAGCATAATTAGAATTGCTAATACTTACCGGAATATTTGCTAATGGAGTGCCTGAGCTTGAGCCTACTACACCGCTTAAACTAACCGATTGACTGCTTACCATTTGAACATTTAAAGGTGTAATTATTGTGTGATCAAGTACAACATTATTTATGGTTACAGTATTGTAACCAGCTTTTTGAAAGGTAACAGTATAAGTGCCCGCATCAGGCGTTCCTGTTTTATATTCTCCAATATTATTAGTGCTGTCTAAAACCCCAGCACCAACAATAGTAACCTTAACACCAGCAATTGGAGCACCACAAATACTATCTATAGCAGTACCCTCTAAATAACAAGCCCTAACATAACTTGGTGTAAGTACATAAAGGCCCTGTTGCATATCAGAAGCTACTAAATTACCTGATGGCAAATAAGGATAAACACCCCAACAACCTTCGTAACCACCACCACTTAGAGGAGAAGTATCAAACCAACCCACATTCACCAAATTTTGTGGACGATGCGCATCAGTAATTACAACACCATCTTTGTACCATGAAGTTACGGCATAATCATTTAGTATATGTGTATTGTGCACAACACTTAATGAACCCGGATTTTGAGATTGAATTTTATCAATAAACGTAATATTGCTTACATCAGCTACATCGTAAGCAGAAAGATAGGTATTATCTACTTCATCTGTGGTATAAAGATATCTACTATTATCACTTAACCAACTGTTATGAGTAAAATTGTTTGGGGTGCTTTGTTGGGCAAGTGCTACAGGGTTGGCTTTATCTGTAACATCTATTGCACTAAAAAATCCATCATAAATATGACAAGCCCATACAGTATCGTTTCTAACATAGCCATCGTGTACATAGTAACCATCATACAATCCCGCTACGGTTGGATTCCATGGATCACTTAAATCGCCAATCACAATACCATCTATACCACTACCATTATTTGCACCATATAAGTAAACATAACCATTATCAATATGTAAAGCATGAATAGTGCTTAGGGTATAGGTGCTAACTGGAGTAGTAATTGTTGGTGCCCAGTTTTGGTAGGGCAAATTGCTACTTGGTAAGTTAGATAAATCAACTATCGTAAGCCCTCCAGATCCACCTTCGGTGGTAACATAAGCATACTTTTGCCATGTTTTAACCTCACGCCATATAGAGTTTGGACCCGGAATTTCCTGAACAATAAAAGGATTATCTGGATCTTGAACATTTACAATAGATAAACCTTGGGAGTGGCCCACCAGTGCATATTCATTACCTAAACTATCCACATAACCTCCAATGTTGGATAGTTGTTTTCCTGGATAGGTCAATTGACTTCTTAAGGTAATATTTTTTTGTGCAAAAGACATGTTTATAAAGTTGAGCACAACAAAAAGTGTAAAAATAATTTTGTTTGAGTTTTTCATTTTAAAATTTAGTGGAGCAAATATATAATTTATTTAGGGAGTTTTTACTTTAGGTTTGGCATCTTAATCTATTTCGTTACTATATCATTAATTTAGTATATTAATGTTCTAATCTTTTCAATCCTGCCTTGGCTTTTTGATCAATACTACGCTGATATTCATGATCTTTCATTTTCAAACATTGTACAAAGTAAAACTTGGCTTTGGTATTGTTTTCTAATTCTTCATAAATCAAACCTAAATTAAGTGCTGCATTGGCAGCAAAATAATATGGGTAAGAAGCTCCATTTTTTAGCGCCATTTGATAATAGTAAATGGCTTTATTAAAATTCTCCTTTTTGTGTTGAATTCTACCTAATCTGTAAATAAATTCTAGTTGTTCCTTGGTAGTTTTAAAATCTTCTTTGTTGGCCCTAATTAAACTCGTGTATGAGTCGCTATAAAAGCCACCATCAAACAATAACCTGCTTTTTAATAAATATAAATTTGGAGCAATATTACTTTTGGCTTCTTTTTGAGCTGCTTTATCTTCATCGGTTGTTTCATTGCCATGGATTTGAATTTGCTTTATGTAATATTTATATTTTTCAGTGTTTTGATGCAACAAATAATGATAGGCTAATTTTAAATAGGCAGCTTTTACAAAAGTGGCACCTTTAAACTCATTCACATAGGCCTCTAAATATAAATGAGCATCGTCATCTAAATGATATAACTTAGCCATTCCAATTAAGTAATTTAGATAATGAAATTTAAAAAAAGTATTTTCAGCATACTTGTTTTTTATCAAATGGTTTAAAGCTTCGGCACTGTTGCCATTGTGCATACAAATATCTGCATAAATAAAACTAAGTACAGGATTCAATTGCTTTTGCTCATTAATTTGAGCAGTAATTTTATTTAAACTTCTTTCATCAGGAAAAAAATTTA
Source organism: uncultured Bacteroidota bacterium (assembly GCA_903831265.1). GTDB lineage: Bacteria > Bacteroidota > Bacteroidia > UBA4408 > UBA4408 > CAIKXD01. The sequence continues at coordinate 6,523 of CAIKXD010000136.1, read as the reverse complement.
ACTGAATAATACCAAGCATAAGCGTTGCCTCTGTTTGATAACATTGATTTAAAGTGTCTTTAAAGGCAGCATTGTAAAATAATTGTAGCTCATTATTTCCTTGCGATAAAGAGCCTGAAAAACCTAATATGTTTACGGCCCATTTATATTCGTCAGGCACCACGCCAATCAATGAATGTAGCAATCCTAATGATTTATATTGAGGTATAAAATTGGGGAATTTTTTTACATTTTTGGTGAGCATTTTATAGGCTCTATTAATTTCTAAAACACCATTTAAATACTCACCTGTTTTTATATGCGCAAAAGCCCATTGCATATTCACTTCGGCCTGCGCGTATAAATAATAAGGCGACAACTCACTTTCCTTTGCCAGGGCATTTAATCGAACATCTTTTTGTTTTATGAATTTACTTAGTTGTGCTTTGTTTTCATCCAAAATAATTTCCATACAATCTCTATAGTTTTCTGAGAGGATGGTTAATTTATTGTTTGGATTGTTTTTCTTTTCAGCTTCTATAAATTGATTGGCTTTTGAAAAACGAAGTGCAGTTACATTTTCATAAGCTTTACGACAATTATAATTAAATTCGAGCGATGCCCAAGCTCCATTACAGCCTAGTAAAGTAAAAAGTAAGAGGATATGTTTTGTAAAATGTAACATAAAAAAATAAGGGATTTCAACCTGAATTGAAATCCCTTTTATTTTAAAAATGATCTTTAATTATTGACTTAAAATTTCGGCATCTACTAAAATTCTACCACAATGTTCACACACTATAATTTTTTTGTGCGTGCGTATATCCATTTGTGTTTGAGGCGGAATTTTGTTGAAACAACCACCGCAGGCATCGCGCTCCACGGTAACAAGACCTAAGCCATTGCGAGAGTTTGATCTAATTCTTTGGTATGCGTTTAACAATCTGGCTTCTATAAGTTCTTCAGCATCCTTTGACTTTTTTAATAAGCCTTTTTCTTCTTTTTCTGTTTCTGCAATAATGTCTTTCAATTCTGCTTTCTTATGATCAAGATCGTTTTTTCTTTCGTTATAGGTTGCTTTTGCGGCATCTAAAACTTCATTCTTTAATGTAATGGCTGTTTTGTATTCTTTAATTCTTTTTTCACTCAACTGAATATCTAAAGTTTGATATTCCATTTCTTTGGTGATAGAATCGTACTCGCGGTTGTTTCTTACTTTCCCTTGTTGACTTTCGTATTTTTTTATCAACTCAGTAGCATCTTTCATAGCTATCTTACGCTGTGTTATTAAGTCTTCAAGCGCGTTAACTTCTTCAGTAAAGTTTTTGATGCGGGTTTCTAAACCTGCAACTTCATCTTCTAAATCGCTAACTTCTAAAGGTAGTTCACCTTGTACAATTCTAATTCTGTCAATGGCAGAATCTACTTGTTGTAAATTATAAAGTGCTTTTAGTTTTTCTTCTACACTTATTTCTTTTTCAATAGTTGCTCCTTTGGTTTTCGACATCTTTATTTAATAATAATGAATAGGATTGGTATTATTTTTTGATAAACAGAGCGCGAAAGTACTAAATTTTTTCTGAATTTCATTAAAAATCAATTCTTTAGTAAATTGTTCACTTTCATAATGGCCAATATCGGCTATAACAATTTGATTATCAGCATCAAAAAATTGATGATATTTAAAATCGGCTGTTACAAAAATATCTGCTCCGTTGTGCATGGCATCTTTCAGTAAAAAACTTCCAGAGCCGCCACATAAGGCTACTTTTTTTATTTTATTACCGCCTAATGCAGTATGTCTAATGCTTCCACAACCAAATACTTTCTTTAAATGGGCTAAAAAATCTTTCTCTGTCATGGCTTCCTCCAAACTTCCTATATATCCTGCGCCAGATTTTGCCCAGTGGTTATCTAATGGAATGATGTCATAAGCTACTTCTTCGTATGGATGCGCCATTATTAAAGAAGTAAGTATATGTGCCTCTAAATGTGCAGGATAAATAGTTTCTATTTTAACCTCTGCTTCAACATGCATTTGGCCACGAATACCCACATAAGGATTGGTTTTTTCATTCCCTTTAAAAGTGCCTTTGCCATCGCTGTTGAAACTGCAATTTTCGTAATTGCTTATTTTTCCAGCACCTGCCGAAAATAAGGCTTCGCGAACCAAATCAGCTTTATCGCTCGGGCAAAAACAAATTAATTTTTTTAAAAGTCCCGCTTTTGTTTGTAAAATGCGTCCATCTTTCAACCCAATTTTATGGGCTATCATCTTATTAACGCCTTCAATTACATTATCTAAATTAGTATGAATGGCATAAATTGCAATATCGTTTTTTATAGCTTTAATTAAAGTACGCTCCACCCAGGTGTTGCCACTCAATTTTTTTAAACCACTAAATATCAGGGGATGATGCGCCACAATTAAATTGCATTTATTTTCAATAGCTTCATCAATAATGGCTTCGGTAACATCTAAGGTAATTAGCGCTCCTGTAGCTATAGTTGATTTTGAGCCTGTAAGTAAGCCGCAATTATCGTAACTTTCTTGTAAATTAAGTGGGGCAAATTCTTCTAGTAAATTGGTAAGGTCTCTAATAAGGACAGGCATACTTTTGAGTGCAAGATTAACACTGTTTGAATTGTAGGTAAAAGTGCAAAAAAAAACCGCTCGAAAGCGGTCTTTTAATTATATTAAATGTTAAATCAATTTTAGTGATTTACTACTAATCTTTTTGTTACTGTAGTTTGCCCATTAAACAAACTATAGAAATAAATGCCTTGCGCTAAGTTCTCGGTATTTAGTTGGTATTTATTTGTACCAGTGTTGCCGTTGGTTTTAATTCTTTGCACTTCTTTACCAATAGCATTCATCAATCTAATTTCTACATCAGCTTTGCTAGTTAATGTGTAATAAATATCACAAGCATTGTCAGATGGGTTAGGTGTATTTTGGCTTACACTAAAAGTATTTGGGTTTAAGCTTTGTAATGAGTTAGCTGGATTAACAACAATTTTGTAATATGAAAATGTTTCAGGACCGTTTGAAATAACAAATGGTGATGCTCCAATAAATGGTTCAACAGTAACAGTTAATATGTATTCTCCAACGGGATCATTTGTAGTTCCGCTAATAACCGCACAGTTGGTTTGTCCACCTGGGAATTTACAATTGGCTGGAAGACAAGTATAAGATAGGCCCTGTGGCAATCCAACAATAGACACTAACTCTATTCTGTCAATAGGAATAGCAATTCCAGATTGCAGGGTGTCTGAAGGAACTTTAACCGTAATTACTTGATTATAAGCTTGCCCTTGGTACGCAGGCATAAAATTGGTAGCACTGTCTGGGTAAATACCTGCATTACTAACCACAGCAGGCGTACATTGTGCCGAGGCAGCAAAAGAGAAAATGGTAATAAATGATAATAAAAGTAAAGTTCTTTTCATAAGTTATTGTTTTGAATTGTTATCGTTTCAGTTAATTAGTCTGTGGTTGCCATAGAAAGCAATTCTTCGGCATCATTTATATTGGAAGTAATGTTTAAAATAGAATCTAATTGAGATATGGCAATAAGTTTTTTAATTGGCTCTTGTATATTAGACAATACAAAAATACCACCACTGTTTTTACACAATCTGTTGGCCACTAAAATGGCACTTAAGCCACTGCTATCGCAATATTTGGTGTCTTGCATATTAATAATAATATTTTTTACACCTTCGGCATTAAGCACTACAAGTTGTGATTTTAATAAGGGCGAAATAGTATTATCCAATTTATCTACCTTCAGCTCAATTAAGGTAAACTTGTCGTTTTTTATGGTATTGAAATTCATCTATTGTTTTAACTGATGCGCAAAACTATAAAATAGTTTCATTAAAACAAAAAAACATTGATTAGCGCTTTATTTGATAGCACCCGCCAACAAGTACAAAACGGCCATTCTAACGGCAACACCATTCTCAACTTGCTGTAAAATAACAGATTGTTTGCTATCTGCCACATCGCTGGTAATTTCTATTCCTCTATTTATTGGGCCAGGATGCATTACTATAATTTCTTTTGAAAGTGAATTTAAAATCTCTTTATTTAAGCCATAAAGCATCACATACTCGCGCAAACTTGGAAAAAATTTAATATCCTGCCGCTCTAATTGTATGCGCAACATGTTTGCTACATCGCACCATTCAAGGGCTTTTTTTAGATTGGTTTCAACCTTTACACCTAATTCGTTAATATATTTCGGAATCAAAGTTGTTGGACCACAAACCATTACTTCGGCTCCTAATTTTTGCAAACAAAAAATGTTGCTCAATGCCACTCTGCTATGCAAAATATCGCCAACAATTGTTACTTTACAACCCTTTAAATCGCCTAGCTTTTCTCTAATTGAAAAAGCATCTAACAGCGCTTGTGTAGGGTGTTCATGAGCGCCATCGCCAGCATTTACAATTGTAGCATTTACATGTTTAGATAAAAATTGAGCTGCACCAGCGTATGGATGTCGCATAACCACCATATCTACCTTCATGGCCAAAATGTTGTTCACTGTATCAATCAATGTTTCGCCTTTGCTTACTGAAGATGAGCTTGCAGCAAAATTAATGACATCGGCCGAAAGACGTTTTTCGGCTAATTCAAAGGATAATTTAGTTCGCGTTGAATTTTCAAAAAATAAATTAGCAATGGTAATATCACGTAAAGAAGGAATTTTTTTAATCGGACGATTAATTACTTCCTTAAAAGTATCGGCTGTTTTAAAAATCATGTCAATATCATTGGCATTGATATCTTTAATTCCCAGCAAATGCTTAACGCTTAAAGCACTCATAGTTTATCATGGTTTTCGGTAATCATTAATACTTCATCAGAACCATCGAGTTCGTTCCATTTTACCTTTACATTGTCAGAGTTAATGGTATCTACTACTTTTCCAACATAATCGGGTTGAATAGGCAGATGACGACTATATCTGCGGTCGATTAGCACCATTAATTCCACTTTTTTTGGACGGCCAAAAGCCAACAAAGCATCCATACCCGCTCTGATAGTGCGACCAGTGTAAAGCACATCATCTACTAAAATTACATTTTTATCTTCAATAATAAAATCAATTTGGGTACGGTTGGGCACAAGCGGACTATCGCGCCTTCTAAAATCATCTCTGTAAAAAGTAACATCTAAATGTCCATTAGGAATATTTTCTAAACCAGTAATGTTAAATAGTTCCTTGCAAATACGAGCACATAAGTAAATACCTCTTGGCTGCAAACCAATAATAACGGTATTTTTAAAATTGTTATGATTCTCAATTAATTCGTAACACAAGCGCTTGATTGTGTGGTTAAAGGCATCTGCATTCAAAAGTTGTAACTGAGCGCTCATAGAAAAAAGTATGAGTGCAAAAATATTATTTTTTTTTACATGAAGCTTAATCTATCTTTTGGCAAGAAATTAAAACGCTTATTCTATATCTTGCCTATACTAAGTTTATTCTTTCAATTTGCCTTCACATTTTTAAATTAAAACGTGTCGGTAAAACGCAGCAATAGTAGTCATTGCAGAGCATAGAATGTAAAAAAAATCACTTCATTGTTTTTATACAATTTCATCCTTCATATTGTAGTAGGCAATATATTAGTAGATAAGTTTTTTACTCAAGTTGTTAATGCAGTCTTAAAGAGGGGTGCATGAGTCAATAATAAGCGATGTAATTTAAAATTAAATTAATTGAGGATCAAGATATTTATATTTTATGTATCCTTATTCAATATTAAAGTATAGTTGTAAAAATAAACAATTAAAAAGCGGTATAAAAAAAATGCTTTTATTTGTTGGCACTTAAAATATATGAAGCCTTCAATTATTTTTTTATTTCCGTATCCACTCAACGAGGCGCCTAGTCAGCGTTTTCGTTTTGTACAATACCTAGATATTTTAAAAGAAAGAGGCTATTGCTTTCAAACGCATGCTTATTTAAGCAACAATGCATGGAAGATTTTGTACCAGCCAGGTCATTTTTTTAGTAAGTTTTTGAGAATCATAAGAGGCTATATTAATCGATTGCTTTTATTGCCTAAAATAAGTAAATTTGATTATGTTTTTATACATCGCGAGGCCGCTCCACTAGGGCCGCCAATTATTGAATTTTTGATTGCAAAAGTGTTGCGCAAAAAAATAATTTACGATTTTGATGATGCTATCTGGTTGCCCAACTTTTCGGAAAGCAACAAGTTTTTTTCTTTTATAAAGTGGTATTCAAACAGTAAAGTATTATGCAGGTGGGCTTACAAAGTATCCTGTGGGAATGAGTACTTATGTAATTTTGCTAAGCAATTTAATCAAAATGTTGTGTATAATCCCACTACTATAGATACAGTAAACTACCATAATCAAGTAAGTAATCAACATAAACAAAAATTTGTAATTGGTTGGACAGGCAGCCACAGTACTACGCGCTAATTAAATGAAATAGTTGAGGTACTTAAAAAATTAGAAGTTAAATTTAATTGTGAATTGCAAGTGATTGCTGATATT
>CAIKXD010000135.1 GCA_903831265.1 uncultured Bacteroidota bacterium | reverse complement strand
TTGCCCAAATGTAATCTTTATTATTACACTCTAACAATTTCCGCATTAATATTCAACTTTCACTGAATCGGGAAATTTATCCATTCCCTTTGCAGCATATACAATCGCTTTTAATTCCTCTTCCTTCGCTGGAGTCCATGCAGAATCACTCATTCTCATCGCTTTTTCTACTTCCTTCTCCATCAGCAAAATCTCAGCCTTTTCGATTGAGTCTGTTATATGTTTTTCATAATTTTCATTTGAAAAATAGCTGGACGGTTTGTGATTTTTTTTTACTTTTTCCGTTTTAGTACCAACCTGTGCATATGCTAAAAAGGGAAAGAATAGAAAATAATATATGTATCGTTTCATAGTATTTTTTGCAACTTGATTGCTTCTCAATAGTTTTTCACTAACTATTTCAAGTTGATTTTTAAAGTCGATGCTTATAAATTTTAATATTTTTCGTAAAGCTAATTCTTTTTTCGTGACGTCTCTTAACACCAGCTATAACAATTTGCAGCTTTCCGATGGCGTGGCTTTCGTAGAACCATCTGTCAAGATCGTATTAATGCTTATTAGGAACCGAAAAGTTTTTGCCACAATGAAGGCCCCGATTTTGGCACGGTGCCATTAGTATCTGATTTTGTTTTTTTATCATCTTCATTATCTCCAAAATAATTTGAACTTGTATCTTCTTTAGCACGTATTTTTTGACTGTATTTAGCTCTTGCATTTTGCTCTTTCATAAACATTCTTTTAATGTCAGTATTATTTTTTTCAAAAACCATTGTATTGTTAATTGAAAGAGAAGCTGCAATTTTTTCCACATCGTGGTCAGTCCCAATGTAAGTAAATGTCCAACGATTTTGCTTTAGCTCTTCAACAAGTTTTTTGATATCCATCCCCGAAAATTCTTTTGAAGCATTTTCTTCGCCGTCAGTCAAGATTGTTACAAGAACATTATAGTCAACTTGTCCTTCTAAAGCTTGTTTCAGTTTGTTTATACTAAAACCCATGGCATCAAATAAAGGTGTAGTAGCATTAGGTTTATAGGTTTTGTCGTCTATTTGTTTCAATTTAATTGCTGGGTCAATAAAGTGAAGTAAATTATGTCCTAAACTGTTGAACGATACAAACGAAATAAGATGTTCTTGTTCTGGAAATTGTTTTTCAATTCCTTGAATTGTTTGCACTAATTCGTTGAAACCTTGAATAATTGTAGTTTTTATAGATTCCATTGAACCACTTTCGTCTAAAATAATGAGGTTATGAACCTGTTGTTTTTTTTCCATATTTTTTCTTTTTATTTTGTTAATTTTCTGTTTTGCGCTGTCTTCCTATAATGGTTACTAACGAACTTATACTTCTTAAATTAAAAAACCATAAAACCCATTAATAGGTCGATCAAAACTATTAGGTGTTTTTTACACTTTGGCTAAATGTAATCTTTCATATTAAAAATAACCAATTTCCATATTAGTATTAAACCCTTGCCAAAAGTGATATCAAAGCCACCAGCGTTATTTAAGTACAATTGCCCTACAGCTAATTGTGGCTTTTCAGTGTACACATATACATCATTGTGTGGTCCGCTCATTTCTCCAAGATAAATTTCGCATTTGTAATTCTAAATTCACAATCTCCAACTTTAAGGCAGAAGTAATTCATTAATTGGTTGGCTATTTCATCAAACCATTTCTCAATTGCTGCATACTTCTTTTTACTTTCTTGTGATAATAATTCACTTAATTCAGACATAATAAATTCTTTTTTTCGTTTATAAATTGTTTTACATACCGCAAACCATTGGCTTCAAGCACTATCGATAACAAGGCTACTTCATCAATATTTGGGTCGCTCAAATCAGCAATTAAGCTTCTTATTTTTTCATCTTTACACAATTTAAGTTCATCCCAAACATGCTCTATGCTGTCTTTTTGTTTCATTAAAATTTCATCATACACAAACGAGGTATATAAACTCAGTTGCACTTTAAGTTCTGGTAAAACAAAAATTACATCTTCTTTATTTTGTTGGGCTTTTTGTAATATTTCGTTTGGTGTTTTTACATCTGATAATAAATAATCAGCAGCCATTTTGTGCAACAAGGCAATAAGTCTATTCATTTCAACATCAATAAGAGGCTTGTCCAATTTAATAATATGAGCATTTTCGGCATTTCTGGGAAGCCCAAAAGCATCAAGAATTTCATCCTCTAAATTTATAACTTTTTCAAACAAATGCCCATTTTTTTCGGGGCCTCCCTTCTTGATAAGGTTGTTTTTCAACTTTGCTAGTTCAAGTAGGGCAAACTTTATATTCATTATAGGCAAGTATTAAAATACGAAAGTAGAAGAGAAGAACGCAGTGTATTTGCGGTGTGGAGATTTATTTGCTTTTATGCTATCCTTAATTAAAAAAGGCCTTATTTCGTGTGATTATAGCCGTATATTGGTTTGAGGTATTGAATGCTGTACCTCGGGGAGTTAGTTCCTCACCTTTTGTCTTGTACTGAAATAGGTTGACACTTTTTGTTAGATAAAATTATTTATAAATGTCATTTGTTTTGATTTTCTATTTGTAAGTATTTAGGGGATTAAGAACAGGCTTTGGGCTTTTTCTTAAATTTGACTAAATTTTAAGTGAAAAATAATAATTTTAATAGCCTTGATGAAAGCCTAATACCGATGTGAAATAAGTAATGGAGCAAATTTTGTTTTACTTCATTTGTCCCAAACTTTTTTCCGATCGGCATTTACCAATGTAAGATTTTAAATTATTGGCATAATTTATAAATCA
>CAIKXD010000134.1 GCA_903831265.1 uncultured Bacteroidota bacterium | reverse complement strand
GTGAATATACCGATAGGCCTCCGGCCTTTAATAGTAATACCAATTGTATTTATTAAATAGCCAAAAGCTGTTTAATAAATTTACAATGGTTAATGCCGATACAACTTGAAACTAGTACAATAAGGCTTGGCCGAAATTGGACTAAATTGAAAGTGTAATCGGTATAATGCCGATGTTAACAGAATAATTGTTTTAGTTTTTTAATAGTATATGTAAAACCGAAGTAAATTATACATACAATTAAAAATATGATCACAATCATTATCATGAACTCAACTATTGCTGTAGATCGTCCAACTGGTGGGTCGCTGTCTAAACAATAACCTAATACAGTAAGCCCAATTGAAATAATTAATAGCGTAAAAAATTTTGCTGCAATGTTTTTTTTCATAGTATGTAAATCAAATGTATTACCAATTGTATTTATTAAATAGCCCATCGGTATTAACAGTAATCATAAAAAAATCCCTCAAATGCTTGTGCAAATGAGGGATTATTATTTTTAGAGGTGTAATTACCAAATCTTTGCTCTTACACTTTCTGGTCTAAACATTTTATCGCCTTCTTTTACACCAAATGCAGCATAAAACTCTGGCATATTACTAAATGGGCCAATAACCCTAAATTTACCTGGCGAATGTGGATTAGTTAAGACTTGCTTTTTTAAAGCTTCATCTCTGTATTTTGTTTGCCACATTTGCGCACCAGCTAAGAAAAATCTTTGCTCAGGCGTAAATCCATCAATTTTGCCTGGCTTAGTTTTACCAGCCCATGACTTTTGTAAAGCCGCAAATGCAATGGTAAAGCCACCTAAATCTGCAATGTTTTCGCCAACTGTTAATTCGCCAATTACATGCAATGTATCAATAGCAACAAACCCATTAAACTGATCAATTACAATCTTAGTTTTTTGTTCAAATTTCTTTTTATCTTCTTCTGTCCACCAGTTTTTTAAGTTGCCTTCTGCATCAAATTGTGACCCTTGATCATCAAAGCCATGCGTAATTTCATGACCAATTACAGCACCAATTCTTGCATAGTTAACTGCATCATCGGCTTTTGGATCAAAGAAAGGAGGTTGCATAATACCTGCTGGAAAAACAATTTCATTTACACTTGGATTGTAATAAGCATTCACTGTTGGAGGGCTCATCCCCCACTCTGTTTTATCTACAGGCTGGCCTAATTTATCTATGTTAAACTGAAATGCAAATTGCGAAGCGTTGTTTACATTTTTAAAATAAGAATCACGACTAATTTCTAATTTACTATAGTCTTTCCACTTGTCGGGATAACCTAGCTTTCTGATGATTGATTTTAGTTTAGTTTGCGACATTTTCTTAGTTTCAGCGCTCATCCAATCTAATTGATTGATATGCTCGCTATAAGCTGCAGTAAGATTATCAACCATCTCGTTAATTCTCTTTTTGCTGTCGGCACTAAAATGTTTCTCTACATAAATTTGTCCTAAAGCCTCGCCCATTGTACCATCAACAATTTCTAAGCTACGCTTCCATCTTGGCTTTAACTCTTTTGAACCGCTTAATATTTTCTCAAAAAAATCGAAGTTTTGCAATACAATTTCATCACTTAAAAAAGGCGAAGCGTCATCTATCAAATGCCAACGGAAATATGTTTTCCAATCATCCATAGAAATCGACTTGTACATTTTACTAACCTCAGTCATAAATAAAGGCTGACTTACAATAATATCCTTAATTTCCTTTACACCTAAAGCAGTAAAGTACGATTTCCAATTTACATTTGGTGCCTCTTTGCTCAACTCGTCAATGGTTCTTTTGTTATACTGCGCTTCAATGTCTCTTTGTTTAACCGCATTCATCGAAACCTTTGCCAACTGCGTTTCAATTTTCATTACCGCTATGGCTTCTTTATCTGCTACTTCGGGCTTATCGCCTAAAAATTGTAGCATTTTTGAGATTTGATTGATGTACTGTTTTTGTATCGCTTTTGATTCTGGATCTGTTTTCAAGTAGTAATCTGCATCAGGCAAAGATGTTCCGCTTTGTCCAATATACATCACATTAACAGCACTGTTTTTAACATCGGCCATCACATAAGAGCCCCATAAAACATTTCCGCTAGAGCGGTGCATTCTGGCCGCCAATAAAGTTAAATCATCAGGTTTGCTTAAACTATCAATGGCTGCTAACCAAGGTTTAATAGGGTTAATTCCTTCTGCATTTAATTTTACAGAATCCATTGCCGTGTAATAAAAATCACCTATTTTTTGCACATTAGAGCCTTTAGCTGCCTTTGTGTTTTTAGCCGATTCATCAAGTATGGCCAATAAGTTTGTACGGTTGTTTTCTGTTAGTGTACTAAAGCTTCCCCATCTGGCTTCCGTTGCAGGAATTTCGGTACGTTTTAGCCAATTGTTGTTGGCATAATCATAAAAATCATCTTGCGGACGTATCGTTGTATCGATAGCGGTAAGGTCAATACCATAGCCCTTTGAAGCTGATTCATCTTTTGATTTGTTGCCACCGCACGAAGCCATCAATAAGGCTGCTGCTGGCATAAATAATAGGTAGGATTTTTTAATCATTGTTATATATTAATTTAAGGTTTGCAATATTACATTAAAAAGTGTTGCGTTTATTGAACAATTTATAAGTTTATGTATTTTCTTGTGTTGAATCATTAGAAGCATTATACCAATCGATATTTCGCGTTAAATACATAATAGTTCCCAAAATAATTAAAAGCCCTAATGAGCCCATTAACAAGGCATAATCCTGCAATTGCAAAATAGAATAAAAGAAAGCATAAAGCAAGGCTAAAATACCTGTAATAATTAAAGCATACTTATTTTGCTTGAGCATTGATTTTGCATACAAACCAATCATGCTTAACATAATTACACAGCCTATTAAATAGGCTTTATTAAAATTAAGATGCTCCGAAATTGATAATAAAACCACATAAAAAAGTGTGATGGAAAAACCTACAAGCAAATATTGAATGGGATGAATTTTTCGTTTACCAATAATTTCAATAAAGAAAATAGAAAGAAAAGTAATAATAATAAACATCACGTTATATTTGGCCGAGCGCATTGTTTTTTGATATTCATCAACAGGCAATAATAAGCGTACACCAAATAAACCTTCTTCAAAAAAGCCCTCGTTGTTATTAGGATTTATAAAATTACCTATGCCCTGCTGCGGATAATTTCTGTTTAATTCTAACACGCGCCAATGCGCAGTAAATCCGCTTTCGGCAATTGTTTTCGAATCGGGTAAAAAGGCCCCATCAAAAGCAGGATTGCTCCATTCAGAATTTAAATTAACCTCTGTTGCTTTGGCTAATGGTGCAAAATAAATCTCTGAGCTTCCATTTAAATTTAAATTAAAACTCCAATTTAAAGGAAATTTTGTTTGCGACAAATCAAGCGGAACACTTACACCTGCAGCAAAAAGTTCATGCACAGGAATACCCGGACGCATAGCCAAAATACTATCATTTAATTTAACATCAATTTTATCTTTTATGCCTTTCATATCAGTAATACCAAGGCTTATAAAGGCATCGCTTAACATAAAATCATTTACATCAACTCCTAATTTATTTATTTGCAGTGCGCTAAACATTCCATTTATTTTTAGCGATGCATTATACAACACAACCACATAAATACCTCTGTATCTTTTTTCAGGAATTAATTTTCCGTTTACATCAATTTTATCTGGTAAAAAATGTGCGTATCTAATTTCATAACTGCGCACCCCTTTTTCATTTTCGGTATACAATTTATAGGGAATGGTAATTACTAAACCTTTAATTTGCTGCACACCACCCCATTTACTACTTACCTCTCTAATGGCCTCATCGCGTGTATTTTGCCTTTCATATATTAAAGATTCCATCATGGCTGTAGGAATCATTAAAAGCAAAATGATAAGTGTAATCACAAACAATTTTAGTGTAATACTATTTTTTGTCCAATTGCTTAAGCGTTCAAAAAATCCGGGGCTGTTTGAAACTTGTGTCATGCTAGTTTTTTATTAATCTTAAAGCCAAAGTCTTTAATTTATTTGACATTTTTATCTTTTTCACATTTTTTATTTAGTTAAACAAGCTAGCTGGCAAAAAAATAGTTTGGCATTACGATGAGATTTATATTTTTAATATTCTATCTATTTAAAAGTCGTTTTCCTCGTCATCAGCGCTTGCAGCATCGTCTTCAGAAGCCTTCTTTTTAAATCCATTTACATCTCCACAATCATTGCAAGTTAAGCCTTCGGCACGCATGGTCCATTTATGATTAACCATATCGCCATCAAATGTATTAGTTATGTTATCTATATCATACATTAAAGGTCTAATTTTTTGATTGAAATACACCGATTTACCCAAAGGTACTTTTATAATAATTTTAACTCTTTGAGCACGCCATTTTTCGGTTTCAGGCACATCAAACTTAGGATTAAGAATTACAATACTATCTTTAACCATATAACTGTAAGATATAGCCTCTGCTCTTTTTATTGCCTCTTTTTTGGTATTACCTTTTGATGATTTAATAACCATTAACTCAAAGCTATCCGTTTTACTGCGTTGCACATCAATCACAGGCATGTAAAAGTTAAGCCCTTTTTCGTTATTCACAAAAATGTTCCAGCGGTTATGAATATAATGTACATCTTCATCATCATATTCTTCATCATCTTCTCCATTCCAATCAAAGCCTTCGGGAACATTCAAATATAATGTATTAGCAGTAGGTGTAGGTATTACAAATTTTTCTTTTATAACGCTTTTTTGCTTAAACTCGTGGCTCATGCTGGCTAAAACATCAATGCTTAACCCAAGGCCAAACAACCAAAGCAATGTGGTTGCAATGTTTAGCCATTTGTTATTTACTTTTATATTAAATAGCAATTTAACACCTTTATAAATAAACATTAATACAGGCAACCCAATTACCAAAAAGGCTGCAATTTTGGCTTCTGTAATTTGCTCAGGCGTATTAAAAAATTTAATTAAAACATCCTTAAAATCAATGGAGCTAATGCCAGCATCTGAAATACTAACCAAACCAGCATTTCCAAAGATTGATGACAACAAGGCTAGCAAAAATACGATGCCAAAAAACACCAATCCAAAGCCTATTATTTTAAAAAATACTTTTCCAAAGCCTTTAATTAATTGCGCAGCAAGATCAACAGCACTGGCAATTACATTTCTAAACCTACTTTTATTTGCATTAAAATTTGGGCTGTTTACATTTTTATTGAATCTATTTTTGATCCAATCCATTTCTTCTTTTAATGATTTTTCAATAGTATTGATATTTACCTTTTCGCCACGCATTTCAAGCTTTTCGGCAGTGGTTCTGGCTTTTGGTATTACTAACCAAAGTATAATGTAAAACAACAGACCCGAACCGAAAAAGAAAAATGATACTGCAAATGCTAATCGAATCCAAATAGGATCGAAATTAAAATAACTACCTATCCCGCTGCACACACCTCCTAGCACTTTATCATCACCATCTCTAAAAATTCTTTTTCTTGTGTTGGGCTCTGCGCTGTTGGTGCTTGATGTTTCTTTATAGTTACTGTCAGGTTCAAAACCATCTTCATTTTTAAACACTTCTGGATTACCCATAATGGCAATCATATGATCTACATCTGCCATTAAAACAACCTGCTTAGCATTGTTTATTCTGCCTGTAAAAATCTCAGCAATACGGGCTTCAATGTCGGTCATAATTTCTTCGCAACTATCGCTATCTTTAAAATAACTGCGAATGGTATTTAAATAACCTTTTAAGCTTTCATAAGCATTTTCATCAATATGAAAGATAATGCCACTAATGTTTATTGTGTGTGTTTTGTTCATGATTTCTAAGATTATGATTTAATATTTTTAGTGGTTTTATTTACTGCATCCACCAAGTCGTCCCAAGTGCTTTTTAATTCTTTTAAAAACTGTTCACCAACAGGAGTTAATTTATAATACTTGCGTGGTGGACCGCTTGTAGATTCTTCCCAGCGATAGCTGAGCAGTCCATCATTTTTTAATCTTGTAAGTAAAGGGTATAATGTGCCCTCTACTACCAAAAGTTTTGCATCTTTCATTCTAACAATAATTTCCGAAGGATAAGCATCGCCATCGGCTAAAACTGCTAAAATGCAAAACTCCAGCACACCTTTGCGCATTTGCGCTTTATTGTTTTCTATGTTCATTATGTGTGGGTTTTATGTTAATGGTAAAAGGTAATTTAATACAATGTGTAACTACAAACTTGTTTATGCAAAGATATATGCTTTTAACTATACCTTGCAATGCATAGTACTAAATATTTTGCTATGTAATTGATTTTCAAACTATTTATTTTTAATTAATACCAATTATACTTTCAATTTAGTCCAAATGCAGCATGGCCTTTTTGTACTAATACCAATTATACAAAGTAAATAGTGCAATTTTATTGAACCATATTTTGTTAAATCGGCATTAGTCATTGTAAATTTAATAAATAGCTTCGGGCCAATTAATGCATACAAATGGTATAAGCAGCAGCTTTGCTTAAAATTTAAAGTGTTTACACATTGGGCAATGCCAGCGCGATGCGCTTGCCCGGGCCATCCGCTGCTGCGCGGCAGCATAGCTTCTGTCCCTATTGCAAAAGGGTGCTTACCACAAAAATTTATCTGGCTTTATCTGGCGCGAGTCTTCAGACTTTATCTGGCGCGAGTCTTCAGACTCGTGCCCTTAAAATCATTCCACGAATACCTTTAAAATTATCTAGCGCGAGTCTTCAGACTGCCCTTAAAATCATTCCACGAATGCCTTTAAAACTTTATCTGGCGCGTGTCTTCAGACACGTGCCCTTAACATCATTCCACGAATGCCTATTTAAAACCAAAGAAGCTTGTAGTTGATTGTATTTCTAATGCAGCAGATTCAGAAAAAATATAAATTATTTAGTCCTTTGCCGCACAGGCCAGAGGCCTTTAGGTAGCCTCAATCGCGGGACGCTAGCGAGTGCATAGAAAGTTTAATTCATTGATGCTATAAAATCTTCTAAATTATCTGGCGCGAGTCTTCAGACTTGTGCCTTTAATATCATTTTACGAATGCCTTTAAAACCCTTTATCTGGCGCGAGTCTTCAGACTCGTGCCTTTAACATCATTCTACGAATGCCTTTAAAACCCCCGTAAACACTAAGTTGCACTAAGTGTTTTTTAAATTGTTAGCGCTGCGCTCAACTTCATAACATTGTTGTTATTAGTTAAATAGAAGCTATCGGAATGCTAAATTAAAACAACAGAGGCACAGCTTCGATTTTACTTGGGTTTTTGTAATCATCGGCATGCAAGTTGATAGTTTCTGAATTAGTACCTGCAGGCTCTGTTGCAAATAGATTTACCCACATATTATAAATTTGAGTAGCATCTAGGTTTAATAGCTGCGAAATATCTACACCCATCACTTGAGCTATTTTTTGCACTTTAGAAATGGTAAAATCTACCTCATCTCTTTCTATTTTATTGTAGCTGCTAAGGCTCATATCCAGTTCATGATCCAAGAGCAAGCAAGACAAAACCTTTTGCTCACGATATTTTTTTAGGTTATGCCTAATATATATAATTTTTATTTGTCCTCTATAGTAGTAATATTATCTTATATATGGCATTTATTTCTTATTTGTGGCAGTTTTTCTCAAATAAATTCACTT
>CAIKXD010000133.1 GCA_903831265.1 uncultured Bacteroidota bacterium | reverse complement strand
TACTAGTTTCAAGTTGTATCGGCATTAACCATTGTAAATTTATTAAACAGCTTTGGGCTACTTAATAAATACAATAGGTTTTAATTGCCTTAAAAATACATGTGCTAATCACAAAAATATTTTCATTATTGAATTTACAGGTCTTTTACTTGTATATTTATGCTCAAGTTGGATTATGTGATTATCGCTTGTATTATTTCAATTAAACTACAAAACATTAAACTAAAAGAAATGAGAAAATTAATTTTTGCTTCAATTGTTATTTTGATGAGCGCGTGCACCGCCGAAAAGATGGATATGATTGCTTCTATTACCACTGCTGAGTCGGCAGTAAAGCATATTGGAAATAAAGAATTTAGTAATTTATTTAGTTTATATGCAAAAGATTTTGCTGCCAGTGAGCCAGAGGCTGACCGAAAGAAAAAATTAGGTAAAATAATTGATGCTGTTGGTGCCGTGCAAGAATTGACCTTGCTTGATAGTATACGTGTTGAAAATACGGTGGAAGAAAGCAGCGTTGTAATTAAGTACAAAGTTAAGCACAGCAACACCACCACTACCGAAACTTATACTGTTATTAAAGAAGATGGTAAATATTTATTGAGTGATGTAAATATTACTAATCAATAATTTTTTCAGGAACCTTAACCCGTAATTTTTTTGAATAGGTAATTCCAATCAATTGATTAAAATTCGATTGTAAATTTAGTTCCTTTTTTTGATTCAATCTTTAAATCACCATCTAGTTGTTGAACCAGGCCATGTATAAGCCTAAGACCAAGAGTTTTGGACTCTTTAATATTTTTTGGCAAAACAAAACCAGCGCCATTATCTGAAACTGTTAGTAAAAATTTATGTTTTTTATTTTTATGTAAATCGGTAAATAACACTTTTATTAGTCCGTTTTTTTGATCCTTAAAAGCGTATTTTAACGCATTAGAAATAATTTCATTTAAGATAAGCCCGCAAGGTATAGCGCTATCAATATTAAGTTTATCTTTATTTGTATGTACATCCAAATCTATTTTGATTTCTTCTTTAACCATGTAAGAATCTTTTAAAGAGTTTACCAAGGCTGGAAAAAATTTACTTACTGGAATGCTTGAGAAGTCTTTTGAACGATAAAGCAAATCATGTAAGATGCCCATTGACTTTATTCTGGAAATGCTTTCGTTGAATTTGGAATGGATAATTGGATCATTTATGGTGTGCAGTTGAAGGTTAAGTAAACTTGAAATTATTTGAAGATTATTTTTTACGCGATGATGAATTTCTTTGAGCAGTTGTTCTTTTTGGTTAAGCGATTCAGCCAGCTTTTCTTCCATTATCTTTCGTTGCAAAAAGGTTGGAATTTCGGGTATGTTTTTAGTTAGCTCTGCATGTTTTTTTAGATAGCTTTGAATTTTATCAGGAGGTGCCATCACAAAAATACATTCTGCATCGCCTTTAGCGCGGCAGCTTACTTCAACAGCAGTTAGTTTTACACCAAAACTGTGTTCGCACCATCCGCTAGAGTATCCTGAGTTCATTACACAAACGGGTTCTGTGGTTTTTTTTCCGGCATTGATCCAACTGTCAGCTTCAAATGAAAAAGGGTGTGAATAATGCAAAACAAAATTTTGATCAGTGGTAGGTTTGCTTCCTGGTTTTAACTTTACTTGTGCCCAGCCTGTATAAGCAAAATGAACAGGGCCTGCGGCAAGCATTTCCATTGGGTCTTTTAATTTCATCAACTGTTGAAAGTTTTTGGCATCTTCAACCCCAATCAAGTGAGCTAAATCAAATAAAATATTTTTACCTATTGAGAGTGATTCTTTTTCGCCTCTTTCAGCATAATAACTCATGATTCCTTCTAGAAATTCTATCGAAAGTGCCGATGCTCTTACCAACACATAACGTTGGTCGGATATTTCAATAGTAGCTTTTTCTGGTGTAATTTTTAAAGAGCGATGATATTTACTCACTTTGTTTTCAGCATCATCAAAAAGTATTTTCAACTCTTTGGGAACAATAACTGTTTTAACCGGTTTACTAGAATTTACATTATTTTTTTTTAGTAATGCCAGTTCGCTTTTTAATGATGTCAATTCTTTTTTAAGATGGATAATTTCTTCCTTTTGAGTCATGCCCGATTGATTAAATTATTCTTTTTTCTTTTTGCAATTTTTTTCATAAGCTTCTTTGGCATCGGGCGAATCTAGTTTAATTGCTTTCTTTAAATCATCACAACAGGTTTTATCTCCCAGGTAGCTTTTTACTAATCCACGCTGACAATATGCTTCGGTATAGCTTTTATTCATTTGCAGCGCTTTATTGTAATCTGCCATGGCAGCGGTGTAATCTTTCTTTCCAAAATAAGCATTTCCTCTATTAAAATAAACATAATCGGGTTGAGATAATTTAAGCGCCTTGTTGTAGCATTCTATGGCTTTTACATACTGCCCTTTAACCAGTAATGCGTTTCCATCAAAATATAAATTATAGAAATCATTGCTTTGCGCCTTTGTTTGAAGAGACAAAATAATTAACAAGCCTAGCAAAAATATTTTTTTCATATTTTAAAAATACAAACTTAAAATTAATCGTACTGCAAATTAAAGAAAATAGCTTTAAATCAAAGATGTTTTAAAATAATAATCTT
>CAIKXD010000132.1 GCA_903831265.1 uncultured Bacteroidota bacterium | reverse complement strand
TTTGTTTCTTCAATGAATACAATCATATTATTTACTGATAGGAATCAGCTAATATGGAATTTTTTAAATAGCAATTTTCTGTTTTAATAAAAGCTCAATAGAGTATAAAGAGTTTTATATCCTATGAATGCACAAGTTCTTGTATTAAAATAAAAACTTTGTCTACATCTACTTTTTTGCAGAGTTCAGTCCCTGCGTTCATTGTGGCAGCAGTACCGCATGCTACCCCATATTTTAAAGCGTCAATAAGATTCCTTCCCTGTGATAAATAAAAAATTATTCCTGCTACCATACAATCACCTGCGCCCACTGTACTTTTTGTAATTACAGATGGTGGTTTAACAGTTACCGCTATATCTTTTGTTACGAGCATGGCACCAGCTGCTCCCATGGAAACAACCATCACTTCGCATTTTCCTTTTGATATAATCTCTCTGGCGATGTCTTTTATTTCATGAGGGTATAAGTCTGAATATCTACCGGCTAGTGCACTAAGTTCTCCAAGATTTGGCTTTAGGAAATAAACGCCTTCCTCTGCAGCTTGTTTTAATGCTTCGCCGGATGTGTCTACTACAAATTTTGCATTTTTGTTTTTTGCAATTTTTGCAATTTTTGCATAGATGTTTAAAGGGACGCCAGGAGGTAAGCTGCCACTTGCAATAATAAATTCAGCATCCTCCACAGCTTCGATTGCATTAAGGCATTTCTTCCATTCTGTTTCATTTAATTCATTGCCAGGCATACCAAAACGATATTGTTTATTGGTGTTTTCGTCTACTATTATTATATTTTCCCTTGTTTCATTGGTCGTTTCAATGATAACAGAATGAATATTTTCCTTTTCTAATAAATGATCAAAAAACTTTCCGGTATATCCACCAGAGGGGAAAATAGCAGTAGCTTCGCCACCTAGTATTTTTATTGCTCTGGCAACATTAATGCCACCACCGCCAGGCTCAAGTTTTGGCGTTCTGCAGTTTAATTTCTTTTCGGGAATCAGATTTATTACTGAAGTACTTTTATCAATACAGGGACTGAAAGTGATGGTGATAATTTTTGACATCCCTCAAGGTAGTAATTATTCTTTTTCAAATTTGCCCGTAAATTCGTTTATAACAATTCTATAGAAGATGGGTTTTTTTGTCGCCTGTAAATATTCATTAATTCCTTTTTCGGGTGTTTTAACCAAGGTAGCGGTTTGGCTTAATTTTATGTGCAGGAATCTATCAATAAAAAGTTTCATTGCGTAATACCGCTCTCTTTCATCAGTTAGTTCTTGAAAATAACCCCATGCGATTACGCTTTTCCAATTAGTATAAGAAATCATTTCATCTACCTCAAAACATACATTAGGGTTCTCACGCATTATTTTTATCTTCATTCCCTCAACTGAATGTGCAATTATGAACTTTTCGTCATAAACATAACTGATAGGCACTACATAGGTTCTGTTTCTATCATGACATCCTATGCGACCTAAAATATTGTTTTTTAAAACTTCCTTTATTTGTTCTTCTGTTAAGTTTCCTATCATGCAGGATTTTGTTTATAAATTCTTATTCAAGAATTATTAATATTTTTCCTGGTGTAATGCCATTACCGGAACGTGGCTGTGTAATACAAATTGTTTTGTATGGCTTTTATGAATTAGCTTATCCAGGATGTTATGCCTTTTGGGTAAAATAATCAATAAGTCAAGTTCATTTGTTACAGCAAAATCAATAATAGCCTGATCAGTATTTTTAGAACTGATATAGTGGAAATGAGGCTTTAATCCCTCCAATATTTTTCTTAATAGCCCATATTCGTAGACTTGTCCTGGATCGAAAACTTCCTGCTCTCCAGTATTAAGAAGATGTAATTCTGCTTTAAAATCACTTACCATCATTTTTAATTCATCTACAGGAGTTGTATC
>CAIKXD010000131.1 GCA_903831265.1 uncultured Bacteroidota bacterium | reverse complement strand
TTGATAATCTTTAAAATATTTTTTTGAATAGGTTGATACATCCAAATTTTCGATATCAATACTTAACAGTTTTTTTTCAAGACGCGCAATAGCCTGTTCAAATTGCACTTCGATATCCTTATTTACAGGCACTTTAAATGATTTAAACACTCCCATTATTTAACCAATGTATTTATTATTTTATAGAGTGCTTCTCCCCTTTTTTCAATGGTAAATCGTTCAATAATTGACTTTCTTGCAAGCGTCCTTATTTGCTCTTTTTTATTCGAATCCATGGCCTGCAAAAAAACACTTTTTAATTCATCTTTATCCTTTCTTTTTAAAATAAATCCATTATCACCAATAATAAATGGAATAGCGCCTGCATTAGCACCAATGGGGATACATTCACAGAGCATTGCTTCTGCCAAGGTATTTCCAAAACCTTCGCTCATACTCAATTGCAAATAAAAATCATGTTTGCAATAAATTGATCTTAACTCATGATGAGCAACAAATGGTATGATAGTTACATTAGCAGGAACTTCAAAATTTGAGTGTTGATTATTGCTCCCAATGATGGTGAAAGTGTGTTCAGGAAACAATTTGGCAGCCTCAATAACCATATCAATTCCTTTAATTTTTCGTCTGCTTTCACTTTCTAAATTGGCAGCAATAGTTAAGAAAGAATTTTTTACTCTCACTTCATTTTTGGCATACCAATGCTTGGTTTCAAAACCATTATAAACCACTGTATAAGGCGTTTCTAGTTTTTTTACATGAAATAAAAAACCTTGTTGTTTAAAATCATTATCCTGATAAGTATAGGCACTATCTACCAAATAATCAGAAATAGGCGCTATATGGCTACACCATTTAAAAGAGAGTGCTGTAAATTTCGATAACAAAAACTTATTAAAGTTGCCATAATTTACAGAAGGAAATGAAACAGCATCAATACCACCTGCCACAATAATGCATGGTTTATTAAATAGGCGAGCAAAAATAACCGGAATAATACTATGATATCCGGCAAACATACAAAAAACAAGCCTCGATTTTTTGATATGTTTCCATAAAAAAACTATTTGTTTAAGCCAAAGCAAGGGCATACTTAATGCGCCTTTGATACGAAATTCAGAGATAATTACATTAAACTTTTTACTTAGAATGAGGGTGTCAATTTTAGTAAAAGAAGTAGTGCTGTGACAAATATAGAGCACAGTTGGCTTTAACACTTCATAAGACTTTTCTTTGGCTAACAACACAATAATTGATTGATATATGCTTTCTTTGCGTGAGCAAAGTTAACAATTGACTGCAAAAATGGGAATAATTCAAAAACAAGGCATAGCAAATACCATTATTAGTTATCTTGGAATAGCTATTGGGTTTGTGAATGTGTTGATTTTACAACCCTACATGCTTAGCGCTGATGAAATTGGACTAACTAGAATATTATTTTCTTTAGCCACCTTGTTTGCTACTATTTTCCCGCTAGGCTTAAATGGTGTAATTGTTAAGTTTTTACCCGAATATAGAGATGATAAAGGCAATAAAGGATTTTTAGGTTTTATACTTTTGTTATCTATTTCATTTTATTTAATTTTTGCTGTTTTCTTCTACTTTTTTAAAGATGGTTTTTTCTCGCTTTACTATAACAACTCAAAGTTATTTTGGGAGTTCAGCTATTTTGTTTTACCAATTTCTATGTTTATAGGATTTTCAAATTTGCTTGGTATTTATTTGTTTGCAAGTTTTAGAAGCACCATTCCTACTGCTATAAACGATATTTTTGTAAGGTTATTTTCCGTTATAATCACATCGCTTTACTTTTTAAAGTTGATCAATTTAAAAATTTTTGTTTTGCTTTTTGCAATTGGTTTTTGCTGTCAAACAATTTTACTGCTTTACTATATTCTAAGTAAAGATGGAATCAATGCCTTCAGAGTTAACTCGATGTTAGCCAACAAAATCAATTTTAAACGATTTATGTTATTTGCTTTTTCCATGAGCTTAATGACTATTTGCAATATGGCCATCAAAAATATTGATGTGCTAATGATTGGTCGTTATTTATCACTTGAGGATGTTGCTGTGTATTCAATTGCCATACTTATTTGTTCATTTATAGAGCTGCCAGCCTCAGCCCTAGGTAAGATTGCAGATGGTAAAATTTCTGACCACTTTCTATTAAAAGAATGGGATAAAATTAAAAGCATTTACTACGAATCAACAAAAATTTTATTTTTTATTGGCTGCTTCCTTTTTTTAAATATCAACCTAAATATTGTTGAGTTACTTCATTTTCTTCCATCAAAATATCACAGCGGTGCATTGGTGGTAAATATCGTTAGCTTAAGTGCCTTAAGTAACATGAGCACAGGTATAAACAGTTCCATGTTGTTGTATACCAATAAAAACAAACAAATTACTATTTTATTAATTGCACTTATAATTATAATGTTTACCCTTAATTTAATTTTAATACCTCAATTTGGATTAAAAGGAGCAGCCATGGCAGTTGCCATTACTTTTATATTATTCAATATTTCTAAGTCTGCATTAATCTATTACTACTTTAAAATGAATCCTTTTGGACTTTTTTTTATCACAATCAGTGCAATTACCATTATAACTTTTATTGGTCTAAATAATTTTAATTTCTTTAACAGTTGGATTGATATGATATTCAAATCAATCATAGTAACTGTCATATTTGCATTAATTATATTAACAAATCAAAGTCTGCATGAGGAGAAAAAGAAATTACTTACATTTTTTAAATTAATCAATTAATAAATATAAACGGTTAGTCTAAAACAACCATCTTTTGGTTTAATAATTCGGCATTTGCATTATTAATGCTAAAAAAATAAACACCCGCATCTAAGTCTAATTCAAAAGTCTCACTCAACTTGGTGTCATCTAAATCAGTACTATAAACCAATGCTCCATTGATGCTATAAACAAGCATTTTACATTGGAAATTCAATTTATTTTTTACAACTGTAAAATGCCCATTATTGGGATTTGGTATCACCTTCATTGAAAATTCATTTACTTCTTTAATCGTATTTGAAATAGAAGGAAATACAGCAGAAACCGACAAACCTGCGGTGGAACTGCCATGCTGTAGTAAAACTCCTGCATCATTATAGTTACATGCAACCCCCGCTAAGTTGGGATTACTAATAGTTGCCAAATCATCATATCCATATTTTGCAATAAAAATTCTGTTATCTGGAGTTTTGGATACATAGCCCACAGAGTATTGTCCGCCACCTGGCACTGTTCCAATTTCAACAATACTGGAATCAATAGTACTGCTCACACCTGATGAAATATCGGCTTGGTAAACTTTATGCTGAGTCCATCTTGTAAAATAAACAAACTGCGAATTTGGAGAAAAATCAATCCCCCAAGCAAAAGAAAAATTTCCAAATGAAACAGGATTTGATAACACTCCTGTATTAATATCAAAGTTATATAATTGATACATTGCTGAATAACAAAGTGCAAGTGCCACTTTTGAGCCATCCGGTGAAATTGACATCTGGCCAAGTGCATCATGCGATTGACCGTAAACGCCATTGATATGATCGGGTCCTACAGCTGAAATAACAGGCGTTGTATTTAAACCCATTCCATTTAATTCAAAAACATGAAACTCGTTATTGCCCCATTTATGCGTAATAATTTTATAACAATTTTGATTGCTGTTCCAAACTGCAGCTATTTTCTCTGATGCCGGATTTAATAAAATAACATTCTTCGTAATAACTTCCCCCAAACCTCCGTTGGCAGCTATATCTACAATGTGATATCTTAAACCATCACTATCGGCATATTTATCAATCGTAAAAATGTAGTAATACTTAGTTTCAGACTGTTGTAAAATAAGGGCTGCATGCCCTCCTGTAATATCGCCCAACAAACCCGAACCATTTGCCATCACAGCATGGTTTTTATTATATACTGTTGTTCCATTACAATAAAAAAGCAGATTACCTGATCCATCAGATATGGTACTTCCCATATCCTGACAAGCCATTTGACTTGAGAATTGTGTTAACGTACCATTTTGAAATTTTATTCCTCCACCATTCCCAATGGCCCAATTACTATAAGCAATTGGTTGTGAAAATAATGGCAGTGTAAGTAAAATAAAACAAATTGTGTAAATAGTTTTTGTTTTCATGGATGAAGAATTTAGGCTAAAGTAAATAACACTATTGTGAAAAACAAATTTTTTCAGATTACAGAAATAATTAATATTGCACTTTAATACATAAAAATTGACAACAAACACATTTAACCCTGACGATTTTTGGCAAAAACGCTTAACCAAAGTTGAAGGCCTCGAAGGCGTTGGCTATGCCAAACTGGGCAAGCCTTTTAATATATGGGGTTACAAGGTGCGCAAGCAGGCTTTTTACAATATTATAAGTGCAATAAACTATAATTTTAAAGAGGCCGAAGTGCTCGACATTGGCTCGGGGACCGGATTTTATATTGCAATATGGAATGCGCTTAATGCCAAAAAAGTGATTGGGCTTGATATTACCGAAGTGGCTGTTGAAAATCTTAAAACCAAATTTCCTGAACATGAATTTATTCAGACAGATATTGGTGATGAAATAGGAAAATTAAAATCTACGCTGGGTAATAAAGATTTTATTTCGGCTATGGATGTGCTATTTCATATTGTGGATGACCAGCGCTTCGATCGTGCGGTACATAACATAGCTTCTTTACTAAAACCAGGAGGTTATTTTGTGTATTCCGATAACTTTTTAAATGGTGAAACTATAAGAACAACACACCAAGTGTCGCGCTCAAAAAAGTATTTGATGGATTTGTTTGATAAGGCCGGATTTGAAGTTGTAGCGCACAAACCGTTTATGATTTTAAGTAATTATCCAATTGATAGTAAAAATAAATTACTGCATGCCTATTGGTTTTTATTAGAGAACACAACTGCATTGATTAAACCATTAGGTCATTTATTTGGCGCAATGCTTTATCCTATCGAGAAAATATTACTCAAAAAAATGAAAGATAGTCCTAGCTCTGAAATTATTTTATTGCGTAAGAAGTAGCCGTTTTTAAATAGAACTTATTTCAAAACCTGCTTGTGATAAATGCTCCCAAAAATCGGGATAAGATTTTGATACTACTTGTTCACTTTCAATTGTTACCTTACTAAAAATCATAGCCAAAATTGCTGCCGACATAGCCATACGGTGGTCTTGATATGTTTTAAAAATAGCTTTTTCTGAGAGTTCAGGTTTGTTGTTTTCAATATTAAAATCATCATCTGCAATGACAGTTAACAAGCCTCCTATTTTTTTTATTTCGTTGGCAATAGCAGAAATTCTATCTGTTTCTTTGTGCACTATATTAGAAGCATTATTTACCTGCAAAGGCAAACCCAAGGCTGCATTTAAAAACGCAAATGTTTGCACCAAATCAGGGTTGTCAACAAAATCAAAAATATGAATAAAGCCACTGCCTTTTAGTTTTGAAAGTGTAACTCCAAAAGTGTTAAATTGTGATTGAATACCATAAATATTAAACAGATGAGCTAAAATACCATCACCTTGCAAACTTTGTTCATTTAAACCTTTTAAAACAATGTTACACTCTTTTGAGATGGCCGCAAAGGCATACCAATAAGAGGCGGCAGTCCAATCGGCTTCTACAGTGAAGGTTTCTATAGAAGTATGATATGGCTGGTGTGATATGCAAATAACGTTGTCATTAAACTCTACCTCTGCGCCAAAAGCACGCATAAGTTCAACAGTCATTTTAATGTAAGTAAACGAAACAACTTTTCCTTTTAGCTCAATAGTTAAACCTTCTTTAAAATAAGGCGCTACCAGCATCAAAGCAGTAATAAATTGACTACTTGTACCAGCATCAATAGCAATAGAACCACCTTGCAAAGTTTTTCCAATAATAAACAATGGACCATTTCCTGTATTGTTGGTGGTACTTATTTGAGCTCCAAGTTGCTTTAATGCTTCTATGAGCTGGCCCATTGGACGTTGCATCAACTTTTTGGAACCGCGTAGTTCGTAATCTCCTGGCAAAGTGGCTAGCAATGCGGTAAGAAAACGATAAGAAGTTCCCGCCTCACCAACGTTAACAGTAACCTTATTTTCTAAATTATTTTTACTTTCTATTTGATGCAGGGCATTAATTAGATCAGCGGTATCGTTACAGTTGCTTAAATTTTCAATTTTAAATGATTTATTCATTAAAAAATGAATCACAAGTAGCCTATTGCTTATGCTTTTAGAAGCAGGCAAATTTACATTGGCATTTATAATTTTACTAGGATGAGAAATTGTAATCATTATGCGTACAAAGGTCTATTTTTTTGAGATATTCCATGCCCTTGCTAACATTTTACCTGTTGATTAACACAAATTAACGCGTTTTAACTTTATTAAAAGATTATTATTTTTGGATATGTAGATTGATTTTATAGCTTCGCAACGCAATTATGTAAAAGTAATAATAAAATATGTAACAATTAGCTGGAAAAGCGAGCACTAAACTAAATCAATGACCAAACAAAAACACCTTATACTTGGCCTTCTGTTCGCAACGTTCAGCATATCTGTTTTTGCAGAAAAAGACATCAAGCCCGAAAAAAAAGAAACAGTAGTTTCTTCCGAAAAAGATACTGTTCCATTTAAATTTTCAAATCCTGCATCGCTAGATGTACCTTTAGTTGAAAGTTTTGATGATGTTGACAATTTCGATTTCTCATCTTCTGAGAGTTATAACAATTTTGATCCAACATTTGATTACTACGGAATTTGGGATACCATAAGTGTAAACCCATATAAAATTGACTTAACTAAAAAAGAAGACACTACAGAAATTGTACTAAACGATCATTATCAATGCGATTATCAGCACCCATTCTGTGGCAAAGTGACTTCCCATTTTGGTCCAAGAGGAAGATATCGTTACCATTATGGGATTGATATTGACTTAGAAACTGGAGATAATGTTAAATGTGCTTTTGAAGGCACAGTTAGAATATCAAGAAGAAGTTCAACCTTTGGAAATGTAGTGGTAGTGCGCCATAAAAATGGTTTAGAAACTATTTACGCTCATCTTTCAAGATTAGATGTAAAAATTGGCGACCATGTTGAAGCTGGCGATTTACTCGGTTTAGGTGGCAATACAGGTCGTTCAAGAGGAAGTCATTTACACTTTGAAGTAAGATACAAAGGAATGGCTATCAATCCTGAAAATATAATTTCTTTTGAAAATGGAAACTTACTTGTAGATAAATATCTTGTTGATAAACATTCGTTCAACTATGTAAAAGATTACACCAAATATAAAGGAAAATCTCGCTACTATCAAGTTAGAAAAGGTGATACTTTAGGTAAAATAGCGCAACGCAACAGAACTTCCGTAAGTAAGTTGTGTAAGCTCAATGGCATCAGTAAAAAAACTATTTTACGTCCAGGTAGAAAGTTGAGATTGGCCTAATAGCTTTTAAATAATATATTAAACTCGCTCTTAAATTAAAATTTGGGAGCCTTTTTTTATGTAGCAACTATTCAATTAACTCTTTTACATAAAGTAGTTGTGGTGAGCGCTGTAATTGCGATAGTTTTATTAGCTATCGGATTCGGACTGGCAACATTGTGTAAAGGATAGGAAACAGAAATTAACCGTTGATTGGCGAGGTCAAATAAATCTCAGACTATCAAAATTGGACAATAGACAAATAATTACAATCCTACTCAATAAGTTGAATGGTCATTTGTTGAAGTATTTGGAAGATGGCGGATCAAGCCCGCCATGACGGAAAGAAAAAGAATAAAAATAGCATCTGAACGACCTCCGTGAAACTGAAAAAATCAAACCTCAAAAGTGCACAAGATCTACCTTAATATCTCTAATCGATATGCATCAAGCTTAATAAGAATAAAAAGCAAAATAGTAAAGCTCCATAAGGAAGAGCCACCATAACTAAAAAATGGCAAAGGAATGCCTATTACAGGAGCCAGTCCAATTGTCATACCTACGTTAACCATCAAGTGAAAAAATATAATGGAAGCCACACCATAGGCATATATCCTGCTAAAGGGCGATCGCTGCCGCTCTGCAATAAATAATATGCGTAGCAATAACAACAAAAACATTACTACAACCACTGCTGTACCAACAAAACCCCACTCCTCTCCTACTGTACAAAAAATAAAATCTGTACTTTGTTCTGGCACAAAATCATATTTAGTTTGAGTGCCATTTAAAAAGCCTTTACCTGTGAGCCCTCCAGAGCCTATAGCAATTAAACTTTGATTTACATTATAACCCGCTTTTTTAATGTCAGACTCTTTTCCTAGAAATACATCAATTCTTTTCTTTTGATGCGATTGTAGGTTATTATAAGCATAATCAACACTATAAATTACAACCGAACTTAAAATAAATAGTGATGATAGTAGAATAATATTTTGTCTTGTTTTACGCATAAACAAAAACAACACGCCCGATATTACTGCCAAAGCAACTATCAAAATTATTTTATCGATAAGCAATGAAAGAATAAATAAAATAACCACTATAACACCCAATAACAAAAAATTTCCCGATAACCCTTCACGATACAACACCAATATAAAGGCAAAAAATACCAAGGCTACACCTGTTTCATTTTCAAGCAAAATAAGAAGGATTGGCAGCCCAATAAGCATAGCTGAAATAATTTTTGTTCTATTATCAGTCATCTTAATATCAAGCTGAGATAGGTATTTTGCAATTACCATTGCGGTAGCAAACTTGGCAAACTCCGCAGGTTGCACTCCAAATTCTCCAAATCTAAACCACGATTTACTTCCTGATACTTCTGTACCTAAAAACAAAACCGCTACCAAAGAAATTAACACAAATATCCATAGAGGCCAGGCTACGGCAGCATAAAAATTACCATCTACAATCAAAATAACTAAAGCCAAAGCTAATGAGGTACCAATCCAAATCATTTGTTTACCGTACTTTTGAGTTAAGTCAGTAATTAATTGATGCTCTTCGTTGTATACCGAGGCGTAAATATTAATCCAACCCATGGCAACTAAAATCAAATACATGATTACAGTAACCCAATCAATATTTCTAAATATACCTTCTTCGGTTTTTCTCATCTTTTACTTATCGTCTTTAGATTTCTTTTCCGTAGATAACACAATGCCTTCGAGCATTCGCTTTTCCATATCAGGCTTACTAATGCTGTCTCTTAAATATTTCTCAATCATTAAACCTCCAATTGGAACTGCCCAAGTTGCGCCCCAACCACCATTTTCAACCAAAACAGCTACTGCAATTTTAGGATTATCGCGCGGTGCAAATGCCACAAATACTGAGTGATCTTTTCCATGTGGATTTTGCGCTGTTCCTGTTTTACCACAAACAATAATATCTTTAAGTTTTGCTGATGTTGATGTTCCATGATCAACAGCACCTTGCATTCCATCAATAATAGGCTCAAAATACTGCGGTTCTACTTTGGTATAATGCTTTATTTTATACTCATCTCTTGGTTTCTTTTTATCGCCAATACCTTTAACAATATGCGGTGTATAGTAGTAACCTTTATTAGCAATGGAGCAAATAATATTAGCCATTTGTAGTGGAGTAACGCCCAACTCACCCTGTCCAATCGAAAGCGACACAATTGTTGATGATTTCCAACCATTCTTGCCAAAATATTTATCATAATATTTTTGAGTGGGCACATTGCCAGGCAATTCTTGTGGTAAATCGGTATGTATTTTTACACCAACTCCAAAGCTTAACACATAATCGCGCCAAGCGTTATAGCCCACAACAACATTAGGGTACTTTTTTCTGTTATCGATAATACTTCTAAAAACATAACAAAAATAAGAATTACAAGAGGTTGAAACCGCACCTGGCAAATCCATAGGACTTGGATGTGGATGACATTTGGGCTTACCACCCATCACCGGATAACCTCTGTTACAAGGATATCTTGTTTCTCGAAAAGTAACTTGCTCCTGCTCTCCAATAAGACCGTTTAATAGTTTAAATGTTGAACCTGGAGGGTAATACGCCATCAATGCTCTGTTAAATAAAGGCAATGATTTATCCATAAATAATTTTCCGTAATTTTTTGTACGTTCTCTTCCAACCAATAAATTAGGATTGTATGAAGGTCCCGAAATACACGCCAATATCTCACCTGTAGAAGGATCAATAGCAACAATGGCACCCGATTTATTTTGCAACAATTGCTCACCATACTTTTGCAACCGCGCACTTAAAGATGAAATTAAATTTTGCCCAGAAATAGCCGTAGTGTCATACATACCATCTTTAAACCTTCCTTTAGGACGATTGAATACATCCACCATCATAATTTTTAGGCCTTTTTTACCTCTAAGCTCTTCTTCATAAGATTTCTCTATCCCGCTAACACCAATATAATCGCCCGATTTGTAGTAAGGATTTTTTTTTGTTATTTTTTCTGAAACCTCTCCCACATAACCTAAAGTGTGTGCTGCAATTTCTTGAGGATATTTTCTTAAAGTTCTTGCTTGAACAAAAAAGCCTTTAAACTTATAGAGTTTTTCTTGCAAGGCTGCATAAGTTTCTTTTGACAATTGCTTTTCAAATATTGATTCTTTGTAAGGCGAGTAAGCTTTTACCTGTTTCATTTTTTTAATGAACTGTACTTTTGTAATTCCTACCGTTTCACAAAAATCAATTGTATCGATTTGTTTTACCTGACGAGGCGTTACCATTAAATCGTAAGCTGCTTCGTTATAAACTAACAAAACACCCTCTCTGTCATAAACCAAACCACGTGCAGGATATTCGGTCATATAACGTAAAACATTGTTATTGGCCGACATTTTATAACTATCGTTCAACACCTGTATATAAAACAAACGCATAAGATAAATGATACCTACAACTATAAAAATAGCTGAAATTACATATCTTCTTCCTGATAATGCGTTCATAAACTTAAAATGTTAAGTGCAAAATTACGGTGGGTTACTTAAAATATAAGCTTGTAAAAAAAGACTTATACACAATCTTATTGACTATACGAATTAGCTCTTTCTAATGTCCTTGGGCTTATAAATCATCATTTGGCTAATGAAGATTAAAATCATTGTAAAAACCAAGCTTAAACCCATTCTTGAAAGTGTAAACAACAATTCATCTGCACTAAATGCTTCTAAAAAGAAAAACGTAAAATGATGAATAAATACGAGCAACAAAGAATAAGAAAAATACCAAGAGGCACCTAAATAATGAAGTGTAGGCTCCGTGCTGCTATCGTAACCATCGCGAGGTGAAAAAAGTTTAAGTATAAAAGATCTTGAATATCCCATTATCACACTGGCCGCTGCATGCATTCCCATAGTATCCTGAAACATATCAATTAACAAACCTGCTCCGAACGAAATTGTCATCACCATCCAAACAGGCGTTGCAAAAGGCAACATAAGAATAATGAAAACATACAAATAGGGATTTACGTATCCACTAAACTGAATATTATTGAGCACCAATACCTGCAAA
The DNA here is from genome assembly GCA_903831265.1 of uncultured Bacteroidota bacterium. Classification (GTDB taxonomy): domain Bacteria; phylum Bacteroidota; class Bacteroidia; order UBA4408; family UBA4408; genus CAIKXD01. Next base: position 35,018 of record CAIKXD010000131.1, on the reverse strand, counting down.
AAGATAAAGAAAATAAATCGGATTGTCTGTTTAAATATTACACTAATCATGCTGTGAACGTTCTTCTAAATTCTTTTTTTCTTCGCGTAAAATATTGTTGATAATATAAACATGCGTTACATTTTTTAAATTACCTGTATAACGCACCTTGATATTATAAAACTCCCCTCCTTCTCTAGGAACAAAGCTTTCAACAGTTCCAATGGTAATATTACTAGGGAAAATATCCGAAAAATTACTTGTAACAATGGTATCACCTTTTGCAATTTTAACGTGCGTGCCAATATCCTGTAATAAGCCAAATCTGTAATCACCACCTTCCCAAATGAGTGAACCTAATTCGCCAAATCGCTTTATTTTAGCACTAATTTTGGCATCTTTGTTTAAGATACTCAACACAGTACAGAAATTTGCAGAAACATCTTTAGTATAACCAATAATCCCATTTGAGGTAACTACAGCCATATCATCTGTAATTCCTTGCTTATAGCCTCTGTTTAAGGTTAAATAATTGTTTCGCCTATTAACCGAATTGTTTACCACCTCTGCTGGTATGTAGGTATACTGTTGCTTTAAAACGGTGTCGTTAATAACTGTAGAAGTTGTAATATATTTAGCAAAAGAACCCAAGGACTGACTTCTCAATCGCGCGTTTTCAGCAGCTAACATCTCATTTGTTTCTTTAAGTGCAAAGTATTCTTTGATTGAGTTAACGGTGGTAAAAACATTTCCTACAAAAGCATTTGAAGAATTGATCCAACCTGCCTTTTGAAAGGAATTATTTTGAAAAACCAAGTACAAGCAAAACACCTCCAACAGTATAAAGAGTACAAAATTGGAGTACTTCCATAAAAACCGAAGCAGGTTACGCATGTATAATTGGAGGCTTTAAACGATTGAAATTCCTTTACTTGATAAGGAATTGAAACTTACCTATATTTTTTAAGGCAATGCCTGTACCTCTTGCTACTGCTCTTAATGGATCTTCAGCAATGTGCACAGGAAGCTTTGTTTTAATGGATATTCTTTTATCCAATCCTCTAAGCAATGAACCACCACCTGCTAAATAAATTCCAGTACGGTAAATATCGGCCGAAAGCTCTGGTGGTGTCATTTCTAAGGCGCTTAAAATTGCTTCTTCAATTTTAGAAATTGATTTATCAAGGGCATGAGCTATTTCAACATAGCTTACATGTATTTCTTTAGGTATACCTGTCATCAAATCTCTTCCGTGTACAGCATAATCGGGCGGTGGATTGTCAATATCCACAGAAGCAGCTCCAACTTCTATTTTTACACGCTCGGCAGAACGTTCGCCAATTAAAATATTATGTTGACGTCTCATATAATCTTCGATGTTTGCTGTAAAATCATCACCAGCAATTCTAATAGATTTATCGCAAACAATACCACCTAAAGCAATTACAGCAATTTCACTGGTACCACCACCAATATCAATAATCATATTGCCCATTGGTTCTTCCACATCAATACCAATACCTATTGCTGCAGCCATTGGCTCATGAATTAAATAAACTTCTTTACCTCCTGCATGCTCTGCGCTATCTCTTACTGCACGCTTTTCTACCTCGGTAATACCAGATGGAATACAAATTACCATCCTTAAAGAAGGTTGAAACAAACGTTTACCGGGATTAATCATTTTAATCATTCCCTTGATCATTTCTTCAGCAGCTTCGAAATCGGCAATTACTCCGTCTTTTAAAGGTCGAATTGTTTTTATATTTTCGTGTGTCTTTCCATGCATCATCATGGCCTGCTTACCAACGGCAATAACCTTTCCGGTGGTTCGATCGATAGCCACAATTGACGGTTCGTCAACTACAACTTTATCGTTGTGTATGATAAGGGTATTTGCGGTACCCAAGTCAATGGCAATTTCTTGCGTCAAAAGGTCAAAAAAACCCATATTTTCTTATTTTTATGCTGTTATTCGAATTGCTACAAAAGTAGAATTAATATTCGAACGATTTAAAAACTTATTATAATAATCAATTTTATTTTGAACAAGAAATTGACAAATCAAACAGTGCTAATTTTGGATAGTAAAGTTTCATTTTTATGTACCTTCAAATTATTACAATATTTGTTGTAAAAGTGTTTCAAAAGCAGCTTCATCAATAATAGTGATATTTAACTCATTCGCCTTCTTTAATTTTTCGGGACCCATTTTATCACCCGCCAATAAGTAATCTAATTTAGCTGATACAGCACTCACATTGCGCCCTCCATTATGTTCAATCTGCTTTTTTATCTCATCTCTACTTCTACTAAACACACCTGAAACCAAAAAACTTTTACCCGCCAATTTTGATGTACGAATAACACCTATTTCTTCTACAATGGCCATCTGCAAACCTCTCAATTTAAGCTTTTCAACTATTCTTAAATTAATTTCATCTTTAAAAAAATTAGCTACTTGCAAGGCAATTTTATCACCTATTTCATGAATACTGTTTAAACTTTCTAATTCGGCTTGCATTAACCGATCAATATTTTGAAAGTGTTGTGCTAATTTTTTGGCTACCGTTTCGCCAACTAAGCGAATACCCATCGCAAACAAAACACGCTCGAATGGTACTTTTTTAGATGCCTCAATGCCATCTAAAATGTTTCGCACCGACTTTTCCTTTAACGAACGTTTCTTTTTTTCCTCTTCTTCACCTACTTCAAACTCAAGATTTAATAAATCCTCTGCACGTAAATCATACAAGTCACCATAGTTTTTAATTAGGCCTTTATCAAATAGCCCCGAAACTGTTTCAGCCCCTAAACTATCAATGTTCATGGCTTTTCTACCAATAAAATGTTCTATTTTTCCTTTCAATTGAGGTTTGCAACCACTTTCATTGGGGCAATAATGCAGGGCATCGCCTTCTTTTCGTTGCAATAATGTATTGCATTCTGGACAATGCGTAATGTAAATTACTGGTGAAGCATTTGCCTCTCTTTTAGTTTCATCAACACCAACTATTTTAGGTATAATTTCTCCACCTTTCTCTACAAAAACTGTATCGTATTCAAACAAGTTTAATCTTTCAATTTCATCGGCATTATACAAACTAGCTCTTTTAACTGTTGTTCCTGCAAGTAATACAGGTGTTAAATTTGCTACTGGTGTTATTGCGCCAGTACGACCAACTTGATAAGTTACCTTATTTAACTTTGTTATGGCACGCTCTGTTTTATACTTGTAAGAAATAGCCCAACGTGGGGTTTTAGCTGTAAAACCGAGTTCATCTTGTTGCTCATAATTGTTTACTTTTATAACCACACCGTCAATTTCATAACCCAAATTTTTTCTTTCGGTATCGTACTTTTTTATGAAAGTTAAAACATCATCTAAATTATTACACAATTGATAATGATCACTTACCTGAAATCCCCATGAAGCGGCTATTTTCAGACTTTCAAAATGACTTTCGGCAACAGGAATATCGCTATATAAAAAATACAAAAAAGCATCAAGTGGTCGCTTTGCCACTTCAGCAGCATCTTGCTGCTTAAGTGTTCCTGAAGCAAAATTTCTTGGATTTTTATACAATCTTTCAACGATTTCGTCTTCATCAAACCCCTTTAGCTCCAATTCTTTTCGTAAATTATTATTCAACTTATCGAAAGTTTTTTTGTGCATAAAAATCTCTCCTCTAATTTCAAATTCATCGGGATAATTGCCAATTTTTAATTGATGAGGAATACTTTTTATAGTTTTAACATTGGCCGTAACATCATCACCCTGTGCCCCATCTCCTCTTGTAACAGCTTTTATTAATTTTCCTTTTTGATAGGTTAATGAGATTGCTAATCCATCAAATTTGAGCTCAGCAACGTATTTAAAATTTTCGCCTATTGATTTTTTAATTCTATTATCAAATTCAATTAAATCGCCCTCGCTGTATGTATTTCCCAAACTGAGCATGGGATATTTATGCTTTACTGTTTGAAATTCTTTGGTAATGCCTCCACCTACTTTATTTGTTGGGCTATCTATTTCAGCTAAATGTGGAAATTGTTTTTCTAATTGTTCTAATTCTTTTAGCAATAAATCAAAATCAAGATCAGAAATTAAAGATTCAGAGAGCACATAGTAATGATAATTGTACTTGTTTAATGTTGTTGACAGTTCGGCTATCCTGCCTGCTGCTTCTAGCTCATTTAGGGATGTGTTCATAATTTTTAGGCATTAAAAAACGGCAAAGGAAATACCTGTGCCGTTTTCATTAATTACTATATTAAACTACTTTTTTTCTTGTTCAACACTATTAATGTTACGCAACATTTTAAGTTGCTCTTTCAATAATTTGATATCGTTTTTAAGTGATTCTATTTTCTTTTTGGTTTCTTTTAAAAGACTATCAGCACCTTTAGAATTACCGAAGAAACCAATATTGTTATCTAGTAAAGCAGCTTCGTGTTCTTTCTTTCTAATTTTTTCTTGCATTTGAAACATTTCTTCATTCACCTTGCTTTTTCCATCAGGTCGTGTTGAAATATGTTCAATTTTATTTCGATAATTTTCTTTTGTGCGCTCAAAATTACCTGCACGCATGGCGTCAAAATGCTGATCGATTGCTTTACGGTAAGCGTTATTCAAACGATCTTTTTCTTTCATTGGCACATGTCCAATGTTGAGCCATTGATTTTGAAAATTCTTTAAATTCTCGAAATTACTGTTGTTATCGTCTAATCTTTGATAAGTCTCTATTTGAGATATAAGCTCGGTTTTAGCCTTTAAATTTTCGGCCTGAGATGCATCCTGATCTGCAAAATTGGCCTTTTTACGATCAAAATAATGATCGCACGCGGCTCTAAAACGCTGCCATAATTTTTCTGATTGTTTAAAATTTACTGGACCTGTTTCTTTCCATTGTTTTTGAAGACTCATGATCAGTTCAGTTGTTTTTTTCCACTCCGAACTATCTTTAACCTCCTCTGCCTTCATGCACAAATCGTTTTTAATACGATAGTTTTCTTGTTGTGCTTTTCTAGATTGCTCAAAATGCGCTTCTTTAGCCTTAAAAAAGCGATCTCTTAGGCCTTTAAAGCTATTCCATAATTCTTCATTGTCTTTTTTAGCTGCAAAACCAAGTTGTTTCCATGCTGTTAGTAAAGTTTCTAACTCCTCTGTCATTTTTTGCCAAGCAGCATTATTTTCTGGCAAGGCAGCGGTGAGTGTCTCTAATTGTTGAATTAAAGCAAGCTTACCTGCTTTATTTTCATCATGTTTAGTTTTTAAACTATCAACATATTCTTTTAATCTTGCATATACTTGATCTGAAGCCTTTTTAAAACGCTCCCAAATCACTTCATTCATCTCTCTTGAAACTGTTCCTGATTCTTTCCACTCTTCCTGAAGTTGCTTAATGCTATCGATAGCTGTGCGTATAGATGGTTCAGCTATTAGTTTTTCTGCTTTGTCGCATAATTCTTTTTTAACTTCAAGATTTTTTTTGTAGTTAAGTTCGCGTAACTCCTTATCTATTTGAATGTATTCATAAACTTTATCGCAAGCATAACGATAAGTATCGCCAATAGATCTGTTTTCTGATGCAGCAAGCATACCTACATTGCGCCATTGTTCTTGATGTTCGTGCAATTGATCAAAAACCGCCTTAATACTCATGTTACCTTGATTAGCGGTTTCTGCCAAAGCTCTTAGTTTTTCAACAATCTCTTTTTTCTTGTTGGCATTTTCGGCTAAAAGTGCGTCTTTCTTCTTCTTTAGCTCTTGTCTGCGTTGATCAAAGCCCTTAAATATTTCGGTAAAAACTAAATCAAGTTCTTCTTTTTCAGATTGAAATTCTTCTCTTAAACCACCATCAGCAATAAAAGCTTGCAATTTTTTTTCCTGCTCTTCTTTTACTAATTCGTAAAAGGCAGCTTTAATTGTTCGTACATCTTGCCAAGCGCTTCCATCTTCATCTGTTTGCGCTAGATTTTTTAACTTATCTAACAACTCAATTTTTGATAAATGCGCATACGATTCTATGGGCATTTCTTCTTCTTTCTCTTCTTGCAACTGCGCCTCATCCGCAATCATATCATTTGAAAGTTCAATTTGGTTTGCACTAGTAATTGCATCTTCAGCACGAACTTCTTCTTCTTTTTGAATCGATTCTAAAGAGTTATCAACAATTGGAGGCGTTGTGTTATTTTGCTCCATACTATTTTCTGTTGCATCTGCTGCTGAGGCTTCATTCACCTTTGGATTTGTTTCTTCCATGACACTAATTTTTCAAATATTTAATATACCTTTTAATCCAACATTTATTAAGGGTTGCAAATATAGTTTACAGATTTATAGTAAACAAAATTAAAATTATGATTAAAATTGGCAAATTTTAAAATTATAAATATGAGAAAAATAATCTTTACAGCTTTTAGTTTACTTTTTGGCCAAACACTTATTGCGCAAAATTACAGTGGTGCAGAAAGTGTTGAATTTGATTATGCAAATAATAGGTATTTAGTATCAAATACCAGTTCTAACCAAATTATAGCTAGGGCTGCAAATGGTACCTTAAGCGTATTTGCAACATTGACCGCTGCACCATATGGTATTGAAATAGTTGGTGATACACTTTATTGTTGTACGGGTGGTTCTCTTCGTGGTGTTAACCTAAACACTGGAGCCCAAATTTTTAGTAAGGTTATTGCCACCGGACAGGTATTTTTAAATGGCATAACTCAAGATCCATCAGGAAACCTATATTTGACCGGTTTTACAAATAAAAAAGTTTATCGTTTTAATACAGCCAACAGGCAGTCCAACATTTTTGTAAATAATACAACCACTACTCCTAATGGTATCATATATGACGGTTATGATGGCGTTAGTCCAAGATTGGTATTAGCTGGTTGGGGAACACCAGCAACAATTAAATCTATTTCTTTGGCTGATTCAAGTATAAGCCTTTTAGTTAATACACCTTTCGGCAGTATTGATGGCATTGCCAAAGGCAAAAATGGCAATTTCTACATCTCGTGCTGGAGTAATAATTCTATTCAAAGATATGACAGTACTTTTGCCAATGCTCCTACAGCAATGGTTACAAGCGGTATTTCAAGCCCTGCTGATATATTTTACAATCAACTATCAGATACTTTAGCTGTGCCTTTTGGAAGTAATGTTAACTTTTACTTTTTTGGTGATGTAACGGCACAAAAATCAAACTTGAATGTAGAAGATATCCATGTTTATCCAAACCCAAGCAAAGGTATTATCAATATTAATGGTATAAATGCTGATTTAAAAAATGTAAACCTTAGCTTATATGAAATGGGTTCGGGAAAACAAGTTTTTAGTGAGAACTTGGCCAATTTAAACGAAAACACTTCAATTAACTTAAAAAGCCATCACCTTTCTGCTGGAATATACCTACTTGAGCTTAATTCAAATGATGGTATCGTTTCAAGAAAAAAACTAATTATTGAATAACTTACTCTTATAACTTTAAATGTTTAAAGCACGCAATTTTCTTATTTCTGCCCTTCTCTTTCTATTGATTGCGATAGTAAGTATTTATTTTAATGATATAAAATCTTCGCTATCAATAGCAACACGCTGGATTTCAGTTTTGTTTTTTTGCATTTATGGCATCAAACAAAAAAATCTTACGGCGTGGATTTTTATTAGCATGGTGATTGGTGTTTTTGTTGGGATCGACTTTCCAGAAGTTGCTGAAAACTCAAAAGTACTGAGTAGCATTTTCTTAAAATTAATTAAAACGGTTATTGCCCCTTTACTTTTTGGCACCTTAGTGGTTGGAATTGCCGGTCATGCTAATTTAAAACAAATTGGTAGAATGGGCATAAAATCATTAATATATTTTGAAATAGTGACAACAATAGCGCTATTTATTGGATTAGCAGCCATCAATATTAGCGGTGCCGGAAGAGGCATAAAACTTCCTGCTTCAACAGAAAAAATGGAGGTTACAGCACAAAAACAAACAGCATCGGAAGTTATTTTACATATTTTTCCCGAAAATATAGCCAAATCGATAGCCGAAGGTCAAATTTTGCAAATTGTAATTTTTAGTATCATTTTTGGAATTGCCTTAGCCATGGTGAGTGATGCAAAAAAACTTCCTGTTCTTGAATTTGCGGAAAGTTTATCTGAAGTAATGTTTAAATTTACAAACATTATCATGTATTTTGCGCCTATCGGTGTGGGTGCTGCTGTTGCATATACCATTGCTCACATGGGCTTCGAGGTTCTTTCCAACCTGGTACAATTGCTTTTAACCTTATATGCTGCATTAATAGCATTTATACTTTTAGTTTTAGTTCCGGTTGGATTAATTATTAAATTACCTTTTAAGGCATTTATAAAGGCAATTGCCGAACCTGTTTCTATCGCATTTGCCACCACAAGTTCAGAGTCGGCTTTACCCAAAGCCATGGAGGCAATGGAAAAAATTGGTGTTCCTCGTAAAATTGTTTCATTTGTAATGCCCACTGGCTACTCTTTTAATCTTGATGGAACCACACTCTATTTGGCTTTAGCTTCGGTTTTCGTGGCCCAAGCAGCTGGTATAGAAATGACATGGGGTGCACAATTAATTATGGTATTTACTTTAATGCTCACTAGTAAGGGTGTTGCCGGAGTGCCAAGAGCGTCTCTGGTTATTCTTCTTGGAACAGCAGCTTCTTTTAATTTACCTTCAGAACCAATTTTTGTAATCTTAGCTATTGATAGCCTGATGGATATGGCCAGAACATCTGTTAATGTAATTGGAAATTGTTTAGCAACTGTGGTAATTGCAAAATGGGAAAATGAATTTGTACCTCCAGCAGAAATAGCGAATGATTGATGATTGTTATTCCCCAGAATTAATATACAATTGCATGCTTTTTAACAATCAAATATTAATATCTAACGATAAAAAGTTTTGAGATTCAAAAATTTTGATATACTTTTGCAAACATGAAAAAAATAATACTCTTTTTAGCTGTAGTGAGCTTGCCAAAATTAGGCTTTTCACAATTTAAATGGGATTTTGGTGGTTCACTTGGTGCATCTAACTACTTAGGTGATATTGGTGGAAAAGAAAAGCCACGTAGAGATTTTGTTTATGACATGAATTTAACACAAACACGATTAACTGCTGGTGGCTTTGCTAGATACAAACTTACACCTGTATTCTCTTTAAAAAGTTCTTTAAACTATATCAAAATACAAGGGAATGATGCACTTAGCCCTAACCCTGAGCGTTTTTCTAGAAACTTAAGTTTCAGAAATAATATGTTCGAAGTATCAACAGTTGCAGAATACTATTTTTACAGATCGAGCGATATGTCGGGGAGACCGGGTTTAAAAGGTAGTCGTAAACGAGTTGACTTTAGAACTTATGTTTTTGCTGGTATTGGTGCTTTGTATAGCAATCCTCAAGCTGACTTCAAAGGAAGTTGGGTTAATTTAAGAGATTATCAAACCGAAAATGTAGCTTATGGTCCATTAACAGCAGTCGTGCCTCTTGGTCTAGGTTTTACTTATACTATTAACAGACATTACCGCTTTGGTTTTGAATTTGGTTTCAGACAAACATTTACTGATTACTTAGATGACGTATCGTCAACTTATGCTAAAGAAGTTTTTGAAAACGAAGCTGGTGGAGTTGGTTCCCCTTACACTTCAGACAGAGCCAGTTTAGCAAACAGAAATGTTGAATTATCTGGAACAGAATCAAAAATAGCTGCAGCCAACTACGGTTGGAACAAGGAGTTTAATGGCGATAAATTGAACAAAAGAGGTGATGATACACACAACGATAATTACCTTACAGCAGCAATCAGCTTTAGTTATGTAATTAAAGGTAAAAACAAATTCTACAAACAAAAGTACAAGAGCTTGAGTCAACGTAGAAAAGTTGTTAAACGCAAAACAAGAGCTAAATTCTAAAATATCAAAAGCGGGATATTCCCGCTTTTTTTTTGTCTTTTTATTTCAGACTTATTTATTTACATTTGTCAAAAATATAATCAAAATGTTAGGATCAATTTTACTCGGTTTTTTAGGCGGGCTTGGCGGAAGCGAAGTAATCCTTATAGTTGCAATAATTTTATTAATGTTCGGTGGCCGAAAAATTCCTGAATTAATGAAAGGTCTTGGTAAAGGCATCAGAGAATTCAAGGATGCTTCCAAGGGAATCGAAGAAAAGAAAGACGTACAGAATTAAAAAAGCTATCAATCGCATAAAAAAATCCAATGAGTTTTCATTGGATTTTTTATTTTTACCAAACACAACAATAATAAATATTTATTATTCATTAAGGTAAGAATATATGGAATAGTTTACCCTTTGTAAGAATTCTTATTGCGTTCCTTTCGGGAATATTAATGGCTATTAATTTCGCTTTGTTTGCGGAGCTGCATTGGCTATTATTCGTAATTCCAATAGCACTATTAATCATTTTCAACAAGTGGCTTAAGCTAAATTACCAATACCGATTTATTAAAGGTTTTTCTATCATTATATTCTTTTTCTTATTTGGAATAAAACTAGTTGAACTTAACAACGAAATAAATTACAATGATCATTTTAGTAAATATAAACATGATTATTATTTGCTAAAGATAGAAGAGCCTCCAAAGAACAAAAAAAATACCCTTAAAATTATTGGTGAAATAATAGCCACTAAATCATCAAAGTCGTGGAACAACACTACGGGTAAAATACTTGTTTATATTGCTAAAGATGCAAAAGCGGCAGCGTTAAAATATGGCGATATTATATTGTGTAACGGCAATATCAAAACAACACCTGCGCCAAAGAATCCTTTTGAGTTTGATTACAAAAGGTATCTGGGTTTTCATCAAATATACCATCAAACCTATTTATATAGCAATAATTGGAAACAAACTCATCAAAAAAAAACAAATGCTATTCTGGCACTATCTAACCAATTAAGAAATTATTTATTAAGCTTAATATCTCAATACAATATTAAAGGCGATGAATATGCTATTGGTTCGGCGCTTATTTTAGGATACGAAGATGACTTATCAAATGAAGTAATTGGGTCCTTTGCAGCTACGGGTGCATTGCATGTACTAAGTGTTTCGGGGCTGCATGTTGGCATTGTTTTTTTAGTACTTAACTACATTCTACAATTTTTAGGAGAAAGTAAACCTGCTCGAGTTTTTCGATTTATTGTTTCAATAAGTGGATTGTGGCTCTACGCATTAATTACTGGATTATCGCCTTCCGTTTGGCGGGCAGCTGCCATGTTTAGCTTAATTACTGCTGGAAAATTTTATAAAAAAGATATCAGTACCTTCAACATTATTGGCTGTTCTGCTTTTATTCTCTTATGCATCAATCCTTATATGATTACTGAAGTTGGTTTTCAATTATCTTATTTAGCCGTATTTGGCATTGTTACATTCTATCAAAAATTTTATGACCTTTTGATTTTCAAAAATAAAATATTAGACAATATTTGGTCAATTAGTTGTGTATCTGTGGCTGCCCAGCTAGTTACCTTTCCTTTAGGATTATTTTACTTTCATCAATTTCCAAATTATTTTTTATTTTCAAATTTGGTAGTTATTCCTTTATCTACAATTATACTTTATGCTGGAATATTACTTTTGGTTGTCGCAAAAATTACTTTTGCTGGCGCACTAGTAGCAAAGGTTTTACACAGTTTACTGTGGATTTTAAAATATACAGTATCGATATTCGAAAACCTTCCATATGCCTTAATTGAGGGGATAGCAATTTCAACCTTTGAAACCTTTTTAATTTATGGAATTTTACTAAGTTTATTTGCTTTTGGTGTACAAAAAAAACTCTTGTACATTAATATTGCCTTGGTACAATGCCTTATCGTTTGTAGCCTACAAATTGGAGAAAAATTGAATCAAGTTCAACAAGAAAAAATGGTAATTTATGCCATCAATAAACACTTTGCAGTTGATTTTATTCGTGGTCAAAATAATATGCTACTGGCAGATTCGCTTTTAGTAAAAGATAAAGATAAAATGAAATTCCATCTGAAGCCTCATTGGCTTGCGCTGGGGCTAAGCAATGTAAAAACAAAAATTAACGCCAAAACCTCTGATATATTAAGTATCAATGGGCATTATGTGTTTTTTAAAACCAAGATTATTTTGAATACAAATTCAGATAGTATTAAAATCAAAAACTTGAATTACAAGCCCGAAATTGTGCTGCTAAGTAAAGTCAACTTACATAAATTTAAGGACATATTCGAATTGTTTCCTTCAGCTAAGTTTATTTGTGATGGAACTATTTCTCCCAATCTATATGAGCATTTAAAAACAAAAAATAAAGGAATGAATATAAGAAGTGTTATGAATGAGGGAGCAATAATTATTGAGGTATGAAAGAATTATTATTAGAGTTAAAAGTGTTGCTTGGATTAGGGAAATGGTATAAAGTTTTTAGCTCAATGGAAGTAGCTTTGGCTACAATTCCTGATAAAAAATCTATTCTTGTGCATCTTAGTGAAACTGAAATATGCTTGGCGCGCGATGAAACAAAAATTAGTGCTTTTATCAACTCATGTCCTCATCACCAAATGCCTCTAAACCGAGGCACATTTAATGAAAAGCAGGAATGGATTTGTCCTTACCATCGTCATTGTTTCAATCTTAATGATGGAAGAAATATGACCATGCCCGAGACCAAACAACTAGAATTATTTTATTTAAAAAGTAAAAAAAATGGATTGTACGTATACAAATCTAACTAGTAAAAAGGAATAAAATTTTAGAAATTAGGCTTGTGTAAATATTTAGAATAAAATTTCTCAATATTCATAACAGCTTCATCGGCTGTGTCGACCAAAATTACCAACTCTAAATCAATTTCACTAATATTTTTTTCTTGTTCCAACAGCGAACTTTTTATCCATTCTATTAAACCACCCCAATATTTTTTTCCAACCAATATCACAGGAAAAGCGGCCACCTTTCTTGTTTGAATTAAGGTAAGCGCTTCAAAAAGTTCATCTAAGGTTCCAAATCCGCCTGGCAGCACTATAAAGCCCTGTGCATATTTCATAAACATGACCTTACGCACAAAAAAATAATCGAAACTGATAAGTTTATCTACATCAATATAAGGGTTTGAATACTGTTCGTGGGGCAATTCAATATTAAGACCAACCGACATTCCGCCACCTTTGTTTGCTCCTTTATTAGCAGCTTCCATAATTCCGGGTCCACCACCTGTAATTACACCATAGCCTTTTTGAGTAAGCTTAAAAGCAATTTCTTCGGCCAAAATATAATATTGATTATCGGGCTTTGTTCTTGCACTTCCAAAAATAGAAACACATGGTCCAATTTTTCCAAGTTTTTCGAATGCTTCAACAAACTCGGCCATTATTTTAAAGATTTGCCATGAATCTTTCACTTTAATTTCACTCCAATCTTTAGGCTGAAAAGCTTTTCTTATTCTTTCTTCTTCGTTCATATAATTATTTTTTAGCTCAATGATTTAGCTTTTTGATTTAATTCTAATTTTAAATATTGAGCGGTATAGCTAGTTTTATGCAGAATTACTTGCTCTGGTGTACCTTCGCAAATTACTAATCCACCTTCATCCCCGCCTTCTGGCCCCATATCAATAATGTAATCTGCTACTTTAATAATATCCATATTATGCTCAATAATTAATACAGAGTTGCCACTATCTACAAGCTTATTTATCACCTCCAAAAATATTCTAATGTCTTCGAAATGCAAACCAGTGCTGGGTTCATCTAAAATATAAAAGGTATTGCCTGTATCTCGTTTGGACAATTCGGCTGCCAATTTAATACGTTGTGCCTCTCCACCAGAGAGTGTGGTACTCGATTGCCCAAGAGTAATGTAACCTAATCCTACATCATTCATGGTTTTTATCTTTTGAAGTATCGATGGAATACCACTAAAAAACGCTACTGCATCTTCAATAGTTAGATTTAAAATATCACTAATTGATTTTCCTTTATAGCGTATTTCAAGTGTTTCTCTATTATATCTTTTGCCGTTACACTCACTGCAGTTTACATATACATCAGGTAAAAAATTCATTTCAATTGTTACCAAACCTGCACCCTGACAAGTTTCGCATCTCCCCCCCTTAACATTAAAAGAAAATCTGCCTGGTTTGTAGCCCCTTATTTTGGCTTCCGGTATTTCGGCAAATAAATTTCGAATATCGCCAAATACGTTGGTGTAAGTTGCAGGATTGCTTCTAGGTGTGCGGCCAATAGGCGATTGATCTATTTCAATAATTTTGTCAATATGCTTCAATCCATCAATACTTTCGTAAGGCAATGGATTTTGATGACTACGATAAAAATGTTTGTTTAAAATTGGATATAGCGTTTCTTTAATTAGCGATGATTTACCGCTGCCCGAAACACCTGTAATACAAACTAACTGACCCAAAGGAATTGTTACGTTTACATGCTTTAAATTATGTCCGCTAGCCCCTTTAATTGAAATTGAATGTCCACTACCTTTTCTTCTATTGGCAGGTATATTAATTTGCATTTCGTTTCTAAGGTACTTTGCTGTAATTGAATTTTGCAGAAGCAATTGTGCAGGTGTGCCTTGTGCAACTACTTTCCCTCCATGTATACCTGCCTTAGGGCCAATGTCAAGCACATAATCGGCTTGTTCTATCATTTCTTTATCGTGCTCAACCACAATAACTGAGTTTCCTGTATCTCGTAAATTAATTAAAGATTTAATTAGGCGTGTGTTATCTCTTTGATGCAAACCAATACTTGGCTCATCTAAAATATACAAAACACCAACCAATTGAGAACCAATTTGCGTAGCAAGTCTAATTCTCTGTGATTCTCCACCTGAAAGTGATTGCGATGTTCTATTTAATTCGAGATAGCCCAATCCAACATCAAGTAAAAATTGAATTCTTGGTCTAATTTCTTTGAGCACCTCAGCAGCAATAAGATTCTGCTTTTCTGTCATTCTTTGCTCTAAATTTTCGAACCACAATTTAAGATTTTTTAAATTCATGGTGCTCAATTCAAAAATATTTTTTGTGTCTATTTTGTAGTAAAGCGACTCTTGTTTTAGTCTTGCACCATTGCACTTGGGGCATAATACTTTATTCATAAAACTCTCGGCCCACTTTTCGATGCTCTTAGAGCCAAGCTCTTCTTGCTGCCTTGCAATAAAATTTACAATTCCTTCGAACTGTACTGAATGTGAACCACCTGTATGATGATTTTTAACTCGCACTAGTTCATTGCTTCCGTAAAGAATAACATCCATAACCTCTTCTGGAATATCTTCAATTGGTGTGTCTAAATTAAAACCATATTGTGCACCAAGGGCTGAAATTTGTTCAAAAATCCAAGAGTTTCGGGCTTCGCCTAATGCTAAAATACCGCCTTTTTTTATGCTTATTTTGGGATTAGGAATTAATTTCTTTTGATCTATTTGGCTTATAACACCTAGTCCATTGCATTTTTGACAAGCTCCAAAAGGCGAATTAAATGAAAATAAGTTAGGTGCAGGATCATCATAGGAAATACCAGAATCGGCACACATGAGCGCCCTACTAAAAAAACTCATTTCATTACTATCGTTATCGAGCACGGCTACAGACCCTTTGGCCATTCTCATTCCAAGATGTAATGAGTTTACTAACCTTGTTTTAATTTCTTCATTAACTGTGAATCTATCAATAACAATTTCAATATTATGAATTTTGTATCTGTCAAGTTGCATTCTAGCCTTTAGCTCGGTAATTTCACCATCGATACGCGCTCTAATAAATCCTTGCTTGATTATTTGCTCAAACAATTCGCGATAGTGCCCTTTACGACCTTTTACAACAGGGGCAAGAATGGAAATCTTCTTATCAGCATACTTTTCGAGGATGATATTAATGATTTGATCATCGGTATATTTAACCATTGGTTTACCGCTAACGTAGGAATAAGCTGTGGCAGCTCTTGCAAATAACAACCTCAAGAAATCATAAATTTCGGTGATTGTACCAACTGTAGACCTTGGATTTTTGTTAGTAGTTTTTTGCTCTATAGATATTACAGGACTCAAACCTGTAATTCGATCCACATCGGGCCTTTCTAAATTGCCCAAAAATTGTCGGGCATAAATTGAAAAACTCTCAATGTACCTTCTTTGTCCTTCTGCAAAAATGGTGTCGAAAGCCAATGACGATTTTCCACTTCCACTTAAACCTGTAATTACAACAAGTTTATTTCTTGGAATAACAACATCAATATTTTTTAAATTATGAACCCTTGCTCCAATAATTTCTAATTGCTCCTCTCCATCCATATCCATATTGTAAGCTCTTATTTCTTATATTAGTTTGTTATTGTATCCTTATCCAAACTGTATATAACACCTAAGGTATCATTTTTAAGTTTATAGCTTGGATTTCCCAAATAAATTTCGGTCAACATCAGCTCATCGAAATTTTTAGCTGGTAAATCTATAATGTATGTTTTGTTCAATTTATTATCAAGTACATTTTGGCGCAACCAAGGATTTAAAATTTTAATGATTTTATAGTTAAAGCCCAATTTTTGTGCGTAGTCTGCGATATTGGCAATAGAGGAATCGACAGTTACTTTTTGCATTGGAATTTGCGGATACAAATCTTTTTTTCGAAGCACAAATCCATATTTTTGGGGCGACTCAAGGATTTCTTTAACTGCCAAAATTCTAAAAATATAACGAGCTGTTTCCTGATTTAAGAGTAAATCGTAATAGTTATTTACTTTTTGAGTTTCCATTTGCTTGCTCAGCCCTGTAATACCCATGTTGTATGACGCAGCCACTAAAGTCCAATTGCCAAATTTATTATAAGCTTCTTTAAAATACTTACATGCAGCCTCTGTTGCCTTTTCAACATGGTATCTCTCATCAATATTTTCGTTTACAACCAAACCATAGTTATTGGCTGTTTTATCTAAAAATTGCCAAAATCCAGTGGCACCTGAAGGAGAAACAGCATTTGTAAATCCACTTTCAATTAAGGCTATATATTTAAAATCATCAGGAATTCCATTCTTTTTTAAAATTGGTGAAATACGTTGAAACCATCTGTAGGCTCTTTTGTGCAATAAAATACTCTGCGATTGCCAATAGGTATTCAATAATAATTCTCTATCCAGCGATTCGCGCACATCAAACTGATTTACAGGAACAGCTTCATTTGCGAAATAGAGTTTATTAGGTAAACTTAAAGAGTAAACTTTATAATTTTTCGAGAATTCCTCTTTATAATAATCGTCTGTGTATGGTTTAAAAGAATATACGATAAGATTAATACTAATTAGTAGCAGCATTAAAACAATAGCAACCGTATAAATTTTGGTTTTATTAAGATGATTCATTAATTTCTTTAAGTAATTATAGCAACAAATTGCACATCATTTTGTTGTTGGAGCCTTTTTTGTTATAGAAATGTAAAAGAGCACACTAAAAACAATTAAAAAGTATATTGCTAGAAGAATGGCATCAGAAAAAGACCAATTTTCTATACTTAAAACATACACAGTTATAAGGCATGAAAACATAGAGATAATGCCTATAATAACCGCCACTTGTCTATCAGAAAAACCGGCATACGACAAATGATGGGTAGTATGATCTTTTCCTCCAACAAAAGGTGACTGACCTCTACCAAGACGATTTATAGTAACCGTTGTGGTATCAATAATTGGAATTATGAAGACAACTAATGTAAGAATAACTTGTTTTGTTTGCGAGTGCGTATTAACATCAAAAGGTGTATTCCAAAAACATGTAATGGCCATTGCTCCTAAAAGCACACCTAAAAACTGACTTCCAGTATCGCCCATATATATTTTTGATGGGTTCCAATTATAAAATAAAAATCCAATTAAGGCTGCTAAAACTCCTAACAACACAATAAACTCTATGCTTTCAAAGCTATTTAATGCCGAAAGAACAATAAGCGCTGATATGATAATTGAAATAGACACAGTGGTAGTAATTCCGTCCATGTTATCCAACATATTAATGGAATTCATGATACCTACAATCCAAAATACGGTAATAAAATAATTTAAAAAATCGGACGAAAAAAGTTGGATGTAAGTTCCTGAAAAACATAAAATTACACCACATAACACCTGTGCTCCAAATTTAAGTAATGGTTTAGTGTTGTAGGCATCATCAGCCAATCCTACTAAAAAACCAATAGTTACAGCCAACATTAATCCTGTAAATTTTACATTTTCCAAAATGCTATGCTGTTCGGAAAGCATAAAATAAAATGTTATTGCAAAAAGAAAATTTAAGAAAAATGATATGCCACCTAAAGCAGGTTTAGACCTACTACCCCATCTAATAGCGTTTTCATCAACATTTCTCATCCCTAAATTTTTTGAGAACTTAATGAACAATCCATTGACAAGGAAGGAGAATGCTGTTGATAAGAAACCAAAAATGATGTAAAAAATGATCATACTATATTTTTAAAATTCAACATTGTTTCTAAAATACAGTTGCAAATATAGTTAAAAAGTGTTTAAAAAAAATGCTTTGCGTTATCAAATGTAGGTAAAAGAGCGTCTTTCTGAGATATAATAGGATTAAGTCCTCCCCAATTAATTCCCAAGGAAGTATCGTTCCAAATTATTCCACCTTCAGCCTCTTTATTATATAGTGATGTACATTTGTATACAAATACCGTTTGATCATCTAATGCAATGAAACCATGGGCAAAACCTACAGGAATATAAAACATTAAATTATTGGTTTCATTTAACTCTATAGAAAAGTGTTTGCCATAGGTCTCAGAATTTGCTCTGAGGTCAACGGCTACATCAATTACACTTCCTTTAATAACTCTAACTAGCTTTGCTTGAGAAAATTTTCCAGTTTGGAAGTGAAGTCCACGAAGCACTCCTTTTTGAGAAAGGGATTGATTGTCTTGAATAAAATTATCTGCAATACCAGCATTTACAAACTTTTCTTGATTGTATGACTCAAAAAAAGCACCACGCCCATCTTTATAAATTGCAGGCTCAATAATTTTGAGTCCTTTAATAAAAACATCAGTAAATTTCATAGTCTTTTATCCACGCGTAAAGAATCTTTTAATAAACGACGGTTTTGGTGGTTCGTCTTCTTCATAATAACCGTAACCATAGCCATAACCGTATCCATAACCGTATCCATAACCGTAACCATACCCATAGCCATAAGAAGAACCATAGTTATAGCCGTAAGAATTTCCAGAACTTTCAACACCATTTAAAATGATGGACAGATTTTTAATATTTTTTTCTTCAACTAAACTATTAATGTTATCGAAAAAAGCTTTTTTGGAGTAGTTTGCTCTAAAAATAAAGATAGGATAATCAGATTTTTGAATATTGGGAATACCGTCAGAAACTATACCAATAGGTGGATTATCTATAATTATAATATCAAATTGTGTTTTAAGGATTTCGATAAACTCATCCATGCGGGGAGAAATAATTAGCTCGGCAGGATTAGGCGGAATTGGACCTGCTGTAATAAATTGTAGGTTTGGCAGAGCACTTTTTTGAATACAATCCTCAAATTTGTCTTTTCCAATTAATATGGTGCTCATTCCATGTGTATTTGGAGCATCAAAACCAATATGAATTTTTGGCTTTCGCATGTCCAAGTCTAATATTATTACTTTTTTACCAGCAAATGCAATAATTCCAGCCAGGTTAATAGCTACAAAAGTTTTTCCTTCTCCGGAGATGGAAGAGGTAATGGCAACCACTTTAGCACCTCCATCGTTTGAAATAAACTGCAAGTTTGCCCTAATAGATCTGAAAGCCTCTGAAATAGATGATTTTGGGTTTTTATCAACCAAAAGTTGAGATACAGGAATTTCTTTTTTGTATTTGGGAACAATACCGAGAATAGCCATATCTGTATATTTTTTTATCTCGTTAATGGTGGTAATGTTGTTGAACATTAGAAATCTTACAGCCACCAATAAAATAGAAATTAATGTGGCCACACCAACTGCTATTGATAAAATTGTATTCCTGTTGGGATAAATTGGCAAGATGGGTTCTAATGCTTGCTCTAGAATTGAATTTTGGGGCACAAAGCCAGCTATTGCGATTGAGTATTCTGCCTTTTTATTTAGAAGCGAATTGTAAAAATTTTCATTAATACCGTAGAGTTGCTTTAATCTGTTAAATTCTATTTCCATTACAGGAATACCCTCAATTTGAGCTTCTACTTTTGCAATTTGTTCCTGCGCTTCAGCAATTCGGCTATTATAGGTAGCTTCAATCATTGATATACCCTCCAACAAGTCCTTACGTTCTTTTTGAATTGAATTGTCGATTTCCTTGACCACTTTATTTTCTAATGTAGCATCCTTTACATATCTCTCCCTTTTCTTTACAATGTCGTCAATAAGTTTAACTTTAGACAATACATAACTTTCTGCTGCCGAGCCATTTCCTAAAAATATCATACTAGAAATATCCAACGTGTTTCTTAGTGTGTATTGGGATTTCATATCTCGGATCAAATTCAATTGATAATTTAAATCCAACAATTCCTTTTGAAGAAAATCTAATTTGTTATAAAAGGATAGCGAAAAATCTCTGTTAGCAGTTGTTTTAGTCTCCTTTCGATAATTCTGTATTTTTTCTTCATATCCTCGCAAATCCTCTGACACAAAGGATAGTTGTTTGTCAATAAAATCGATTGTTTTTTGCGCACTTTCCGACTTTTTAACTACATCGTAATTAATAAAGTCACTAGAAACTTGGTTTACTATATCAGCTGTTTTCTTGGCATTAGTTTCTTCTATTGATATCCTAAGCGTTTTAGCATAATAATTTAACACCGTAATTTCAAGTTTGCTGATATAGGGATCAGCCATAGTAAGAGGATCGTTGATTACAAAAAAGAAAACATCTTTTTTTAGATTTGTTTGATAATCTTGTATGATTGAAAAGTCATTGATATTTATTTTAAACTCGACCTCTGGAAAACGCACTAAACTGTTAGGTTTTACAGTTTTTACTCGTCTCTGGTTATTGAGGATGTATGAAACCTCAACTGCATCTTTGGTTTTAAATTTCAAAAAAACAGACTTGCCATAAAAAGCTTTATCATTAACCTTAAAATCAACTATTTCATAAGGACTTGTTTTATAATGTTCGTTAATTTTAAAGGTACCTTTAACAAAATAACCGACTTGTATGGGTAATTGGGAAATTGACTTTCTTAAAAAAACTTTTGACCTCATGAGTTCCACCACACCGTCAAGCCCATTTTCAGTATCTAAAACGCTACCAACATTTAAAATTTTTGCATTTCCACTGTTGTTGGTGATTTGAATTACCCCACTACTTTTGTATATTTCTCTCTGATAACGAATATATAAAAGAGCACTCATTAGGGCAATTAAATAAAATAGGATAATATAAATCACACTTTTTTGAAAGATGTGAAATATTAGACCAATGTCAAAGTCATCGACCGCTGACGATGTTTTTTTCTTTGGATTGGCCATTATTTAAAGAAATTAAGCACCAACAAGAGCGTGGTTACTAGTGATAAATATGGTCCCACTTCAGTTAATAAAGTTCGGGCAACTTGAGGAGAAGGGGTAACATATACAATGTCGTTGGACTGCATCATAAAATCTGATTCTTTTAAGCCGTCAATTTTTCTGATATCGAAATGAAAAACTTTAGGTTCGCTAAACTCTCCTCTGATAACTTTAATATCGTATGCTCTACCTGTTTTAGTGATTCCACCACTTTGTGCTATTACTCTTAATAAGTTTGTGTTTTCATCAACTAGCTGAACAACCTGAGCCTGTCCATCGCTGCCATTAAATACCATCACCTTTCTATTGGTTATTCTTAACATAACAAAAGGTTGAATATAATATTTTGCAAATTCTTCTTCTAAAAACATTTCTGCTTCTCTCATGGTCAATCCGCCTAATTTAACTCTTCCGAGTATAGGAATGTTAACTAATCCGTCAAACTCAACACGGTATGATATTGTGTTTGCTAATTGATTATTATTTATTCTGTCTTCCCCAATCAAATCTAGCAACTTAAAACCATCGTTAGTCAACAAAATCATGCTGATTTGATCGTTGGGATTTAGCCTTGTTTCTACTTCTTTTGTCTTGGGCAATGGCTCGTATTGATAATCCTTTGGAGCCTTTAACATTTGACTAGGATTTAAAAACTTACAACTAGTAGCTAATAGTGCCATAGTGACAAAAATTACAATTTGCTTTATCATTGTCGATTTTTTTTGCAAAGTTAAAATTAAATTGCTAGCAAAGAAAGCCTTACTCTATATTAAATTTTATTGTGAGATTTGATTTAGTAAATTGTCATACAATTTCCTCATATCGCTGCAAAGTCTGGTGTAATGAAAGTGGTCTTTTACAAAATGCCAACCATCATTGCCCATTTTGTTTCTTAAATCATCGTTTTCTACCATTTTTAAGAGGGCTTCATAAAATGAATCAATATCATTATTTTGACAAAGCAAAGCTGTTTTATTTGGTATAACCACATTTTCTATTCCACCAACATTAGTTGTAACAATAGGTTTATTGCAAGCTTGTGCTTCTATTAAACTTACGGGAGTGCCTTCATTAAATGAGGTTAATGCAACCATATCAATTCCTGCCAGCACATGGTCAACCTCTTTTATCCATGATGTGAATATTACCTGGGCCGAATTATCAGGCTTATCAATATAACTGAAAGTCAATCCCAATGTATTACACAAATTAAATAATTGATCTCTTAATTCGCCATCGCCAATTATAAAAGCTTTTACGTTTTTAGTGGTATTTTTGCAAAGCTTACCAAAAGCCTCTAAAAATAGTTTATGGTTTTTTACAGGAACTAGTCTACCAATAATTCCTATACAAATTACATTTTCATTCAAATTGTATTTTGCTCTAAAATTAAACCTTTTAGACACTATATCACTATTAAATTTAATTAAATCGAACCCTAGAGGTATTACCTCAATTTTATTGGGGCTGCAAATTTTATGTATCTCTGATAATTCTATTTTTTGCTTTTCGCTTATGGCTACAATTGCATCGCTTCGTTTGGCCAGGTAGCGTTCAATATTTTTGTAAAAAGTAGTTGTGGCTACACCAAAATAGGAATGAAAAACATGCCCGTGAAATGTGTGTACTACTTTTGGGACCTTACAAGAAAAAGCTGCTAAACGCCCTAAAGTGCCTGCTTTAGAAGCATGTGTATGAACAATATCTGGCTTATATTCTTTAATAATACTTTTAATTTTTTTGTACGCTGCTATGTCCTGTCTTGGATCAATTTTGCGTTTCATTTCTTCAATAATAACAGGCTCTAAACCTAAACTACTCGTTATAAAAGCAGAACTATCTTCCGATTCATCTTTTTCTCCACCCACTAAGAGCGTATCATATCCCTCTAAATATTTAGAAAGGTAGGCCACATTGTAAGTTGGTCCACCCAAATTAAACCTATTTATTATTCTTAATACTTTAGGCATAGTTTACAAATAATACTTTTTATACCAAGTTTGAAAAACAATTAATGCCCAAACTTTGGCCACCGTATCTCCTGGGTTAGCAGAAAATAGTTTTTTCAAAAGGTTTTGAATATGTTTATAATTAAAAATTTGTTGCTCTGTAATGGTACTTTCCGATAATAAATCTTCTGTAATTAATGATTTTAAATCTGTTTTGAACCACTTAAGCAAGGGCACTTCAAAACCTTTTTTTGAGCGATTAAATATCTCATTTGGTAATTCTTTTTTGAATGCTTCTTTAAGAATTATCTTTCTATTTTTATTATTGATTTTAAAACTATCAGGTAAGCTAAACGCAAAATCAACCACACGATAATCAAGAAATGGAACTCTTACTTCTAGGCTATTAGCCATGCTCATACTGTCCACCTTAGTAAGCATATCACCTGCCAAAACCATTTTCATATCAGTTAGTAAAATCTGGTTCATTGACTGTTTTTGTGAAGATAAAAAATCACTTAAAAGTGATGCTTTTGCAGATTTGTATTCGGTTATATCTACTTCTTTCAAAAAATTAGGAATAAACAAATCTGTTAATTGGGCGCTTTCGTAAAACCCGGCCCAACGCCAATAGCGCTCTGCATCGTTTAATTTTGCTCCAGAAGTTAATTTATCAAATTGCCTTACTAAATTTCCAAAACTAGAATTGCGCGATTGTGGCAAAAATTTAAAAATGGGCGATAAATGTTTTAAGCTATTTATGTTATATTGATTGTTAAGAACTGCATAAGATGCTGCATGCTTATTGTAGCCTGCAAACATTTCATCTGCACCATCACCAGACAGAGCAACTGTTACTTTTTTACGTGTTTGCTGGCTAAGTATAAACACATTCAATGCCGAAGAATCTGCAAAGGGTTCGTCTAAATAGCTCAACATATCATGCAAATTTTCATACAGATTGTTGTTTGTAAGAGAAAACACGGTATGATTTGTATTAAACTTTTTAGCAACCAATTGTGCATAGGATGTTTCATCAAACATTGGCTCATCTTTAAAACCAATGGAAAAAGTATTTAAATGACTTGTATGCTTTGATGCTAAAGCAGTAACTATAGATGAATCTATACCTCCACTTAAAAATGCACCAAGTGGCACATCTGCAATCATTCTTAACTGCACTGCATCGTCTAATAAATGATAAAGTTTATGGCAGCTTTCATCAAAATTCAATTTTTGCTTATCAAGGTCATTAAGTTTGGGCAGATTATAGTAACTATTGATCTGCAGCTCATTGTTTTTAAAAATTGCATAATGGCCTTGAGGCAGTTTAAAAACATCTTGAAAAATACTTTGGCTACCAGCAATATAATTTAAATGAAAATATTGCATTAATGCTGCCTTATTTATTTTTTTAGGAATTTCGAATTTAAGTAAAGCCTTTAATTCTGAAGCAAAGCAGAAGTAATCTTCTTGAAAGGTATAAATAAATGGTTTGATGCCATAACGGTCTCTAGCCATAAACAATTCCTGTGTAATGTTATTGTAAATGGCAAAAGAAAAAAAGCCGTTAAGCTTATTTAAACAATCTTTTCCTTCGTTGATAAAAAGATTTAAAAGCACCTCAGTATCACTTTCTGTTCTGAATTTTATTCCTTTTTGTTGAAGACCTTGTTTTAATGTTTTATAGTTAAAAATTTCACCATTAAAAACCATAGTGTAAACTCCCGACTCATCGGTAAATGGCTGATTTGCGGCATTGCTTGTATCAATAATAGCAAGTCGAGCATGTGCTAGCGCACAATCTTGGCTTTTATAAAAATCATTAAAATCTGGTCCTCTTTGACTTAATGGTTTTATAACATCTTCTATTACGTTTAATTTATTTTTACCCTTTTCGTTTAAAGCAATTACACCAGCTATTCCACACATAATTTAAATATCAACCCTTGTTTACAAAGCAATAAGTATTTTTTGAGCCTTTGTTGTTTACTTGCTTAAAATTTTAAATTCTGTTCTTCTGTTCATTTGTCTACCTGCATCTGTGTCATTGGTAGCAATAGGCTGATCTAATCCATAGCCTTTGTATTCTAATCTATTTTTGCTTATCCCTTTTAAGATAAGGTAATCGACACAAGATTTTGACCTTGCATTGGACAAGTATAAATTATAATCTGCCGTTCCTTTGTTATCTGTATGACTTGATAGCTCAATACGCATATTGGGATAATCTTTGAGCAATTGTATTAAGTGGTCTAATTCAACAATTGATTGGCCCCTTAAGGTGGCTTTATCAAAATCATAGAATATATTCTTTAAAATAATTTTAGAGCCTACAGCTAAGTTGTTTAAAGAAAAGTCTTTAACAATTTCTTGATTCTTTTGCGAAACTGGCACATTAACGTTTTCATAAGCTGTTTGATAATCATCAGACTTAGCAATTATCTCATACTTTTTACCCGTTGGTACGGCTACTTCATAATTACCCGCTGCATCTGAAGTAATTGTTACCACTTCGGCAGAAGAAATATTGTCAATTATTTTTAGCGTAGAAATTAATGGTTTTTTGCTCATTGCATCATAAACTTTACCTTTAATAATGGCCGTAATATCGCTCTTTGTAACCAAAGCAAAATTCTTATCTATTTGTAAATCGCCATCTGATATAGGTACCTTAATTGTATCCATTTTTGATTTGTAACTTGGGGCAGAAACGGTAACAATAAACATTTTATCTGATGGCACCCAAACTCCATAATATCCAGAAAGTTCCTCGGTAGTGAACTTTTCAATAATTTCATTTGATTCGGTATTGATTAATTCAATAGTGGCATTATCGATAGGATTTTGGTTATATTGATCTACTACCAATCCTTTTAGTAAGGCACTGGTTGCTGTTTTTGCACCCCTAATTACCAAAGGCCCCTCTTGAGTCTTTAGGTTTGTAGAATCTGATGGTGTATCTGAATCAAGAAAGTTAATTATGTAAATATCTTTTTCGCCAAAGCCATCATTCTTGTAAGATGCGTAATATCCATGAAGTCCATTTGCTGAGATTACAAAAAACACATCATCATCGCTCGTGTTAATTGGATAACCAATATTTTCGGGCTTAGACCAAACTCCATTTACCTTTACTGTTTTAAAGATATCAAATCCTCCCATAGAAGTATGCCCTTTGGAGCTGAAATACATTGTCTTACCATCAGGCATCAAGAAAACACCTTCTTCATCATAATCAGTGTTTAAAGTAGGACCAACATTGCTAAGTGACCCCCATTTATTACTTTTTGCATCTTTAATTGCCATGTAAATATCACCACCTCCGTAACCTCCGGGTCTTTCACTAATAAAATAGAGCGTATCGAGTCCTTTACTAATTGTGGCAGAACTTTCGTGCGATTTTGTATTAATAGGATCCCTCATTCTAGATGGTTTACTCCACTGAAGATTAACCAAATCGCATTCATAAATATCACCTTGCCCTTGATCGTCAATGTTAATAAAAAGTTTTTCTCCACTTGGCGAAAGGTTATTAGTTGCATCATGCACATCGGTATTAACAGGAGGTCCAATATTTTTAGCTTTCGTCCACTTATTTCCAAAGCTAAAACTTTGATAAATGTCTTCCCAATACTCATCAATATATTCATCTTTGTCGCCTTCTGGACCTGATGTTGTGCCGGGTCTTCTACTTGTAAGCATCAATACATCTTCATCGGACGAAATAATTGGCCCGTAATCAGTATATGGCGAATTGATTTCTGGACCTAAATTTTCAATCTTTACCTTCACTGGCTTTTTAACTCTTTCTTGCGCAATGTTAACTTCTTCGAGTCTTTTATTGACTATTTTTAATGCATCATCATTTTTTGATTGTAATACCAAGTCTTTGTGCATTTGATATTCCTTTCTTGCTTTGTCCCAATTATTGCTTAAATGGTTACTCATTCCCAACCAATAATGTATATCCTGGGCCACATTATTATCAAGTTCAAATGCCTTTTCGAAATACACCTTGGCTTTATTTTTAAAGCTACTGAACATGTAACAAGTGGCAATATTATAGTTTAAAATTGCATTGTTGGGATTAAATCCATTTGCTTTCTCAAGAAAAGGCAGCGCTCTTTTATATCTTATTTTCCCTTCACTAAATAATTTCATTCCTTCGGAAAGATCGTTTTGCGCTTGCTGAAGTTCTATCGGTTTGGTTGGAAAATTTGCGGTGGTAAAATCTTTGTTTTGCGCATAAGCTTGAACAAAATAGAAAGAAAACAGGATGAATATTGGTATAATTCTCTTCATAGTTTCAATTAATTATTGTCAAAGATAATTTTTAATTGAATATTTCAAAAAAGGTTTTTAAGTTTTCTACATTATTAAATCATTAATATAGAAAAGTATTCGTAAAAAATGAAGCTCAATTTTGTTTTTTGAGAAAAGTTTCTACTTTTGACATATGAAAAGTACAACTTCGCTGGAAATCAAATACGCACTGCTGATCTCTGTGTTTACATTAATTTGGATTGCTTTTGAGCAATTATTGGGCCTTCAAGATGAATATGTAGAGTGGCACAAAATTATTACCAATTTTAGTCTAATTATTCCAATCATAGGTATTTGGTTGGCATTAAAGGAATTTAAAATGGGTAAAGTTTTTAAATATAGCTTTCAAAAAGGATTTGGTATTGGATTCAGAATCACCTTAATCAATACTGTATTAATTATTCCTGTAATATATATATTTTACTACTTTATTAATCCTGAATGGCCAAATACTATGATGAATAAAGCTAAGATTGACGCCTTAGAGAGTGGACAAGATACATTAAAAGCTATAGAGGAGGCCAGATCCTATTTCAGCCTAAAATACTACACAATTCAATCAGTTATTGGAACATTTATTTTTGGAACACTTATAAGCTCAGTAATTGCTTTTTTAGTTAAAAATAGAGGGAAGTCAAAGTCCTCATGGTCTTAGCTCCTCTTCCAATTCGATAATTGAATTAAACTCAGCGTATTTTTTATTGTTTACAATGGTGTAAAGCAGAAGTATTTTTGAATTACTTACGCTGGGTTTAGTTATATTTTGGCTACTATCCTCAAAATTATAGCCTTGCTGGCTTAAAACAAAACTAGCCGAACAAACAAGGGTGTCTCCTTTGCTGTAGGCTTCCTTTTTAAAACCTACATTATTTTTATATGCCTTTGATGGCGCATACTTATCATTAATCCAAAATCCAATTGTTTTAAAGTCATCTTGATTGGCTGGCGCTATTATATACAATTTATACCTTACCCCAGAAGGAGTGCCTTTTTGACCACCTTTAAATTTTTGACTTGTGACTTCTATAATTTTGGCCTCTGTTGTAATATTATTTTTGGAGATTACACAGCTGGTATAAATACAAGTTAAAAGAGCTACTAATAGCCGCGACTTAAATAAATCAAATACCAATTGAGCGTTAATCAGTAATTGTGATTTTTTGAATATGGTCACCCATTCTTATGTTATCAATCACTTCTAATCCTTCCACCACTTTTCCAAAACAGGTATGGTTTCTATCTAAATGTGCCGTATTGCTTCGATCTAAAACGATAAAAAACTGCGAGCCACCCGTATCTCTTCCTGCATGGGCCATTGACAACACACCTTTTTCATGGTATTGATTTTCGCCTTTTAATTCACACTTTATTTCATAACCAGGTCCACCAGCTCCTGTGCCTTGAGGACAACCACCTTGAACAACAAAATTAGGAATAACTCTATGAAAAGTTAAACCATCATAAAAGCCTTTTTTGGCTAAATCTGTAAAATTTTTGACTGTTAATGGTGCATCCTTTTCAAAGAATTCTACATTCATGGTTCCTTTGTCGGTAATAATTTCTGCTTTCATAATTTAAGTTATTCGGTATATATTTAATTATTTTTATCTTAGGTCAATTACTTCGTATCCAGGGTAATTTTTATCGTTAAACACAAAAACTGACTCAGCCACAGCTGCATTAGTGTTAAAATTTTTTACAAGGTAAGTCATATCAGTACCATCTTTTCCTAATATTTTAATGCTTACAATTTGCGATTTTTCTTTGTTGATGGTTAATACAGCCGTGTGATAGTTTTTCTTTTTAACATCCTCGGGATAAAGTTTTATCGTTTGATAAAGTGCACCGTTTTTTTGTTTTTCTTCTTTCACAAATTCATACTTAAATCCTTTTTCATGCATCGTAAAAATATTGGAAGGATTTAAGCCTGTTTCTTTTTCCTTGCTTTCAATGCTGTTTATTTGTACTTCTGAAGCATCTTTTAATATGGTCCAGCTAGTTTTGTTATCGCTAATAATTGTTTGATTATTAACTTCTAATTTATACTTAGCGCCTTTGAGGGTTAACTTTCCTGTTTGCGAATCGGAAGTTTTATTTTTTTTATTTTCTATGGTGATAGTGAACTCAGCGTTGATGGTTGAATACGTTTTAGTTTTGGCAGAAACATCATCTAAAATTTTTTTTGCTTTGGCATCAACTTGAGCAAATATTGTGTAGTTTGTTAAACACAAACCCAACATAAATATTATCTTTTTCATACAATTTTTTTTATTCAGACTTTTGTTTTATTGAATGGTTTAAATTAGAATTTAGCAATTAATAAGCTAATACATTAAATTCCCTTCAAAATTTGTTCCAAACTTTGTTCGTCTTTTATTAGTACCTGTCTTGCTTTACTTCCCTCAAATGGTCCAATGATGCCAGCGGCCTCTAATTGATCAACAATTCGACCAGCACGATTATAACCAAGTTTTAACCTTCTTTGTATTAGTGAGGTAGAGCCTTGCTGATGTTGAACAATAATTCGGGCAGCTTCCTCAAAAAAGCTATCGCGCTGCGACAAATCGATACTTTCTTTTTCTGAAGTATCATTTTCATCAACATACTCAGGCAATAAATAGGGTTGTGGATAAGCTCTTTGTGCACCTATAAATTCCGTAATTTTATCAACTTCAGGAGTATCTACAAAGGCACATTGTATTCTTATCAAATCGTTACCAGTTGAAAGCAACATATCTCCGCGCCCTATTAACTGCTCAGCACCACCGGCATCTAAAATAGTTCTAGAATCTATTTTAGACGAAACTCTAAACGCAATACGGGCAGGGAAATTTGCCTTTATAGTACCTGTAATAATATTAACTGATGGACGTTGTGTTGCTATAATTAAATGTATTCCAATGGCACGTGCTAGCTGCGCTAAACGCGCAATGGGCATTTCAACTTCCTTTCCAGCAGTCATAATTAAATCGGCAAATTCATCAACCACCAATACAATATATGGCATAAAATGATGGCCTTCAAGAGGATTTAATTTACGACTTATAAACTTAGCATTATATTCTTTTATATTTCTCACCATGGCGTTTTTGAGCAACTCATAACGTGCATCCATTAAAATACAAAGTGAATTTAGGGTATGAATTACTTTTTTAGTATCGGTAATGATACTTTCTTCGGCATTTGGTAATTTAGCCAAAAAGTGGCGCTCAATAGTATTGAATAGGGTTAATTCTACCTTTTTAGGATCTACTAAAACAAATTTAATTTGTGAAGGATGTTTTTTGTACAGCAAGGAAACTAAAATTGCATTTAGTCCAACAGATTTTCCCTGTCCTGTTGCACCCGCCATTAATAAGTGTGGCATTTTGGCTAGATCGGCTATAAAAGTTTCATTTGTGATGGTTTTACCAAGTGCAATAGGCAAATCAAAAGAAGTATTCTGAAACTTTTCGGAAGCAATTATACTGCGCATGCTTACCACTTCGGGTTTTTGATTAGGCACTTCAATACCAATTGTTCCCTTGCCAGGCATTGGGGCAATAATTCTTATTCCTAACGCAGACAAACTTAACGCAATATCATCTTCCAAATTTTTAATCTTTGAAATTCTTACCCCAGGTGCTGGCACAATTTCATACAACGTAACCGTAGGGCCAATAGTAGCTTTTATTTTTTCAATTTCGATACTGTAATTTTTGAGGGTGTCTAAGATGCGGTCTTTGTTAGCCTGCAGTTCTTCGTTATTGATTGTAATGGTATCGTTACCATGCTTTTCTAACAAATCGATTTCTGGAAAAACATATCCCGACAAATCAGCTTTGGGATCGTAATCACCTTTGGCATGTATAAATCCATCCTCTGCAACTTCTTCTTCGACAACTATAGGCGCAATAAATTCGGGTTCAGTAATAATTTGATGCTCCACTATTAGCTCTAAATCCCCCTCCCCTTTTGACGGAATTTTTTCTACTTTACCATTTACATTAATTTCGAATTCCTGAGAAAATTCGTTTTCTAATGCCTTAGGCTCTTCCTCAACGGATTGTTCTTGATTATTTACTACTTGATTATTTACCGTTTGGGAAAGTCTTATTTCTTCTTCATCTTTAATTTCATTCCAATTACGGAGTTTATTTTGGTTGTCAACTTGCGCTTCATTTTGTGAATTACTATTCGCATCTATAATTTCATTTTGCTGCAAATCATCCATTGCTTTTTCAATCTTTTTTCCAAAACCAGTCCAGTTAAATCCTAAATAAACGTAACCGGCACCCATGGCAGCAAGCAAAAGAGCAGTACCTATAATACCAAAAAGCGAAATGAGCCAAACATTTACCTGATAACCAAAATTTCCTCCAATAAAAAACCAATCTGTTTTTAATAAGTGATTAAATACAAAAGAAAATATTGTTGAGACAAGCACTAATAAGATTAACGTATGTTTAGTTGTTTTAACAAAAGGAAGCAACTTTACTTTAAACACTAATTTAAATCCGATCGCAAAAATTAGAGGCACCACAACAAGCGAGGCAATCCCAAAACCTCTGTGCATAAACCAATGCGAAAGAATTGCACCTGTTTTTCCTAACCAATTCGACACTTTAATTTCATTATTACTTAACAAATTCCAATAACCATCATCCACATTATCTCCATCGACTGACCAGGTGAAAAAGAAAGAAACTAGGGCAACAAATAAATAAGTAGAAAATAACAAAAGGAAGGCCCCTACAATTAATTTGACCCTCTTTTCTTTTAAAGACGAAGTTGATGTTACTAAAGTGTTTGAAGCCTCCGCGTTGTTTTTAATAGCCTTTTTTGACTTTGCATCAGCACTATTTTTCTTAATGGTTTGCTTCTTTTCCTTTACATCTTCTAACTTTTCAACTGTATCCATTTACATGTAATTTTAGCTATCAAAAATAATTAAACAAAGGAGTAAATTTATGGCATTAAAGATATCTAATTAACAGTTGATTGTTTAAATCGTAAATTAATAAAAATGGTTGTGCTATTGTGATTTTTTGGCACTTTTTATTTTAAATATAAGGGAGTTACAAATGTTGTTTTTATGACAATTCTAACAATTTAAATTAGTAAGTTATTAAGTTAGAGATGTTCAAAGATTGCTAGAGCAGTTCAATAATATTATCGAATCAGGTTTAAATTTGCCTAATGTTTTTAGGAGTAATGCTTGTATTAAAATTTATTTGGTCGTGGGTTAAAAGAATTATCTTTTTTGGACTTTTGGCCAGTATTCTTTCTGTTTTGTTGTTTAAGTATGTAATGGTGCCCTTTACGCCACTAATGATAAGCAGAGCTGCAGAACATGTAATAGATGGAAATTCGCCCAAATTAAAAAAAACTTGGGTTCCTCTTGATGAAATCTCAAGTGAGATGCCTCTTGCAGCAATGTGTGCCGAGGATGGTAATTTTTTAAATCACAATGGTTTTGATTTTGATGCCATGAAAAAAGCGTGGGAATACAATAATAAACATGGCGATAAAAAACCTATTAAAGGAGGAAGCACCATATCGCAGCAGGTGGCAAAAAATGTATTTTTATGGCAGGGCCGCACTTATTTGCGCAAAGCACTAGAAGTATATTTTACCTTTTTGATTGAGCTTTTTTGGAGTAAGCATCGTATTATGGAGGTGTATTTGAACGTGATTGAGATGGGAGATGGTATTTATGGAGCGGAAGCAGCAACGCAAGCCTATTATAATAAATCTTGTAAAAAATTAAGCAGAGGAGAAGCCGCCTTAATTGCCGTTTGTTTTCCTAATCCTAGAAAATTTAGCCCTTTGATACCCAATAATCGGATTTATAGAAAACAAAAAAAAATTGTGCGATTGATGAACTATCAGGGCAAAATTGTTTGGGATAAGAAAGATTAATTGTATGCTTTTTGTAGCAGCATAAAATCCATTATCACTAATGCGGCCATAGCCTCTATAATTGGCACTGCTCTTGGCACTACACATACATCGTGCCTGCCATTAACTTGTATATCAACTGGATTATTATTTGTGTCAATAGTAGACTGTTTTATCTTTATAGAAGAAACTGGTTTAAATGCCACATTAAAATAAATAGGAGCTCCGTTACTTATTCCTCCTTGAATACCACCAGAATGATTGCTTAAAAATTCAACCTTATTATTTTCTGCAGACATCAAATCATTGTGTTCAGAGCCTTTCATATTTACAGCATTAAATCCTGATCCGTATTCAAATCCTTTTACGGCATTAATACTTAGCATGGCCTTTCCTAACTCGGCATGCAACTTATCAAAAACTGGTTCGCCAAGTCCAGGAGGAACGCCATTTATATAACATGAAATGATACCACCCAAGGTATCACCTTCAACTTCTGTTGCTTTAATCAAAGCTATCATTTGCATGGCTGTATCTTTATGCGGACATCTTACTTGATTATTCTCAACCTCTGCAAAGTCAGACAGATTAACTGTTTTTGAAATTTTTATGTTGCCTATCTGGGCAACATAAGCATTAAATGATATTTTGTATTGTTTTAACCATAACTGCGCTATAGCGCCTGCCACCACCCTACTTAATGTTTCTCTGGCAGAAGCTCTTCCGCTTCCACGATGATCCCTTATTCCGTATTTTGCAGTGTAGGTGTAATCGGCATGCGATGGACGATATGTGTCTTTTAAATGGCTGTAATCTTTTGGTTGTTGGTCTTCATTATTTACCATAAAAGCAATTGGTGCGCCAGTGGTTTTACCTTCATAAATTCCAGATAAAAAAATTACCCTATCCTTTTCGTCTCTTGGTGTAACAATCGTTGATTGACCTGGTCTTCTTTTGTTTAGCTGTGCTTGAACAAAATCCACATCAATAATCAAACCTGAAGGGCAACCATCAATTATTCCGCCAACAGCAGTGCCATGGCTTTCGCCAAAAGTAGTTAGTTTAAATAAGGTTCCGTAGGTATTTCCTGCCATAGTATGTAAAATAAACTTTTTACTATTTTTTTACAAAGTAATTAATAATATTAGTACAATTAATAATATTTTGGAGGTGCTACACATAACATCATTTAATTTAAGTTGTTCTTTTATTGGTAAATTAAGTAGAATTTTATTGTTGTAATTTTTAGTTGTTGAAAAGCTTTCTTTTTTTTGTTTTTTTTATAGTG
>CAIKXD010000130.1 GCA_903831265.1 uncultured Bacteroidota bacterium | reverse complement strand
CAATTCCTTAATAAAAGTAAAGTCTAAAAAAGGAATCCTCACTTTCATATATTTAAATTGAGCCGATGTCCATGTTCCAAAAACTTTTCTAAATGTTTCGGTAAAAACATAATGATAAAAGGCATGGTTAGTGTTTTTAAAGGATTTATTAAAATCGCGCAGCGCTATAATCTCTTGCCACAATTCCTCGAACTCATTTTCAAATGCTTCGAAATTTAAAAACTTAAATGCCTCACTGTTTTTTAAACTTTTCTTTAGCTTGTCTGCATCAGGCTCAAGAAAAATTTCTACCAAAGCTTTAGATGTAACTGCGCCTTGAATATGCAAGGCTCTAAATAACTCACTACCACAATAACCAGCCAATAGCACATTACTTTTATCTTTATTTTTATACGCTAGGTATTGAAAATGAGGATAAAGATAGGCGTTGTAACCTGGTGCAACTTGAAATATATCATTTGCCATAAGGCCATAATCATTGCCATATACTTTACTTAACAAATCATACGGTTCATAATCAATGCCTAATTCTTTTGCATTTAAAGCAGGGTTAACAACATCAATATTATCTTTTCTACCACATGCAACTGTATAAAACTTACTGCCGTTTTTAATTGCATTAGAAACTATTGTACGACCATCAAAACCACTTGTAAAAGTAATACAGTTATTTTGGGCACTAAAGTATGGCTTACATTCTTCTATAAACTTTTCTGCAATTGCTCTCATTTTTTTTTGACCCGATGCTGGATTTTCGGGAAACAATGTTTCTACCTCAAAATGTTTTACAAATAAAATTTCATTTGCACTAGCTGATACATAGTGAAAAGTGGGCAACAGAAATACATTGTTAAAAATAGTTTTATTACTTAATGGATAATTAAATAAGAAACTTTCTAAAATAAAACTTTTATTTAACTCGTTAGAAAGCTTAGCAAATTTTACCAAATGTAAAGTGCTGTTTGAAAAAGTTGTTTTATTTGCATCCATGTAAATAGGCAACATAGAAAAGTAACTCTGATACAAGCAAAATCCATTGTTTTCAAAAACAATTATGGTAAAAACTCCTTTAAGTTTACTTAACAAATCTAAACTAAATCCATTGTGATTAACAATTAGTTCAATATTAATTAAATCTCCTATTATAATTAATGATTGGTCTCTAAATTCTAATCTTTCAACAAACTTCTCGTCACAAAAAAAGTTGTATCCATTTGTTGATTGAATAAATGGTAATGAAGTGTCACTATTCTTTGATAAAACAAAAGCCATTATTGATTAAAGGTTATAAAGTTGTAAATAATTGTGCGCGCAAATACGCATATGAAATTTTTCGTTGAATTTAGTTACGTTGTTTTTTGCAATTTGCTCTTTTTGTTCATCGTTAAATGAATTAAATCTGCAAACTGCATCATAAATAGCTTCTAATTGAATTAACTCACTTAAGGTTCCGTTAATTCCATCTTGCACTAAAGATGGGATGCCACCTACAGGTGTTGATATAATTGGCACACCTAAACTCATCGCTTCTAAAATAATTAATGGCATGCCTTCCATAGATGATGTAAGCAATAAAGCATCACAAATACATAAAAATTCACTTACATTACTCTTTGATCCCACTTGATAAACATGTGCATAGTTTTTACTACTTATTTTTTGCCAGTTAACCCTACCAGGTGTTCTATCCTCTCCTACAATTGTTAACTCAGTTTTTATTCCATTATTATTAAGTTTATCAGCAACCTCAGCTGCTAAATCAAATCTTTTAAAATCACTGTAATTACCAATGCATAATAGATTTAGTTTGTTATTATTTTTAATTTGCCTGTTACCTGCCAACGGTATAATCCCATTATCAATTGTGGTGAAATTTAAAACGCTAAAGTTTTCTTTGAAATTTTGATTTATT
>CAIKXD010000129.1 GCA_903831265.1 uncultured Bacteroidota bacterium | reverse complement strand
TTTGCTTTACAAGGAAATGATTTACATGGTTCATCCATGTTTAATTTATCAACTGTAACTATACTTATTATATACCCCTGAACAATGCACGTACCGGGTTCTGTCGGATAAACTGAGGCTGTAGAAATGGTTAAATCATTTTTACTTTTATTCTCATGTGATTTTTCTTTGTTAGGTTTTGCTGTTTTACACGAAATAAAAAAAATAAAACAGTAAGATAGTATTAGAAGTATTGCAAAACTAAATTTCATAATTATATGTCTAACTTGGTGAATATTTTTGCAACAGCAGGGCAAACATTGGCGTTCTTTAGGGTAAGATCTAAAATCTGCACTATTCTTTTTCTATCGGTATGCGGATAATCGCGACAAGCAGTTGGTCTATCTTTATATATGGTGCAATAATTGTCGTAATCCAAAAATACACATGGAGAAGATTTTAATATATAATCTTTGTCTTCATCAATTTTTAGATATTGTTCTATAAATGCATTAGGCTTCATACGCAATGCCTTTGCAGCTCTCTCAATATCTTTCATGTAAAAAATTGGACTGGTAGTTTTGCAACAATTTGCGCAATTTAAACAATCTATTTCTTCAAAAACTTCATCATGAAGTTCTTGAAAAACTTTATCTAAATTAGATGGCTTTTTACGCTTAAGTTTCTCAACTTGCTTAGCATTAATTTCCTTGCGTTTTTCAGCAATTTCTAGTTCTTTAAAATACAACATTACAAAATGAATATAGCGGCTATAATCATAATAATAATAATGATGATGTATTGCCAAAAGTCAACAAAATAATCTTTGTATTCTTCCCAAAATTTTTTAATCATAACTTCTTTCTAAACCACAAAGTTAGCAAAGCAAATTGTACAAAAAAAATGAATCACTAATTATAATAAGCTTGAAAATATTAGTTCTTTAATAATCATTTAATAATTATTTTAATCCATTACCAACCTTAATAAATGTTATGATTCAATATTTATTATAAACAGTTATGTGTTGATATAACAATGTAAAAACAAACAGGCTAAGCATTTAATGTACCTATTTTGCAGGTTCTAATATTTATACGCTTTTAATTACATGAAATCTATTTTATTGTTGCTATTGCTTACCTTTATTGGGGTGCTAGATGCACGCAACAATACTGAAGACATTCGTATTCAACCCCGCGGAACAGCTCATGAAGCCACCTATAGTTTTGGCATTGATATTAGCCGTTATCAAACTATTATGTGGGAAAAAATAGACACCAATATTAATTTTATAATTTGCAAAGCAAGCGAAGGAGTAACTTTAACTGACCCTAAATTTGCAACTTTTTGGACTAAAATTAATCCGCGTGTAAAGAAAGGTGCTTATCATTTTTTTCGCCCCCAAAACTCAGGCTTAGATCAAGCCAAACTATTTTTAAGTGTTGTAAAGTTTGAGAAAGGTCATCTGTTACCTGTAATTGATGTAGAAAATGGAAGGGCTTACCGACAGGTTAAACCAGCACTTGTGGCCATGAGATTAAAAGAAATGATCAGGTACATAGAAGAAGAGCTGCACGTTAAACCAATTATATATACTAATGCCAGCTTTTGGAACAAACAATTTGGACCTTATTTTAAAGATATGAATAATGATTACCATCTTTGGATTGCCGATTACCGATTGCGTGAAGAGCCTTCAATTCCGAAAGGATGGAACGATTGGACTATTTGGCAACACAGCTGCAAAGGAGTTGTAAAAGGCATTTTAAATGAAGTAGACCTGAACGTGTGCAAAGTAGATTTAAACGAACTATGTATTAAGTAAGTAATTCTTTGCCTTGTTTACTAGAATTTATATGCTCAAAATCGTATTTAATTCAATAAAATTGAGTACTTTTAACCTACAATTTTAAGCTAATGGAAAGATATGATTTATGTGTAATTGGGGGCGGACCATCAGGTTACGCAGCCGCTATGCGTGCCATTGATTTTGGGAAAAAAGTATTACTCATTGAAAAAGATAAAATTGGTGGAGCCGGATTATATAACGGAGCCTTGTGGAGCAAAACGATGTGGGAATACTCACAAAAAATAATGCAGATAAGACAAGAAACAGGTAAAAACCATGCCAGCTTTGAAGGGATGATGAAAATGACCGATGAAGCCTTATTTGACAGGAAATTTCAAATGACTGTGCACATGAAATTGCTGCACGAAGAAACAGAAAGTAAATTATTTAATTACGAAAAAGGCAAGGCATCATTTATAGATCAACATCAAATACACATACAAAAGAAAAACGAAGAACGCATTGTGTATGCTGAGCATGTGGTAATTGCTACAGGGAGCCGACCACGAAAAGTTGATAACATTCCAGTTGATGAAAAAACAATAGTAACGAGCGATGGTATTGGCAACTTTAATAAGCTTCCCGAAAGTTTAGTAGTAGTTGGTGCCGGAGTAATAGGTTGCGAGTTTGCCACTATATTTTCTAACCTTGGAAAAACAAAAGTTTTTTTAATTGACAAAGGCGACCGCATTCTCCCATTTGAAGATGAAGATGTGGCACTTACAGTGATGGGAAATTTAGAAAAAAATGGTGTTGTAATTCATAAAAACTCTAGCTTAAATAAAATTGAAATAATAGGCGGACGTGTGCACTATGAATTAAAATACAACAATGGAACTTTAGAAAGTTTTAATGTGGAGCATGCCTTAATATCTATAGGACGTGTGCCAAATGTTGAAGAACTAAACCTCTCTGCAGCAGGTGTAGAGCTCACTGCAAGTGGCTATGTAAAAGAAAGCGATACTTTAACCACCGCTCCAAACATTTATGTTGCAGGCGATTTAAGTGCAAATATGGCACTAGTGAATGTAGGTGAAAGAGAAGGCAGACACGCAGTAGCACGCATATACGGCAACCATGTAAAACCATTGGTCTACACCAATATTTCAACCATTATGTTTTTAAATCCTGAGGTTGCCTCGGTAGGCATGGGAGAGCAAGATGCCATCGACAAATGCATTAGTGTTAAAGTTGCAAAAATTGATTATTCATGTATTGCGCGTGCCATAGCAATGCGTAAAACAAATGGCTTTTTCAAAATTATTGTAAGCAACGATGCCGAAATGAAATTATTAGGTATGCGCGCTGTAGGCGAACATGCCAGCAGTGCAATTCAAGCAGTTGCATATTTAATTCATACTAATCAAGGAATCGAAGAATTGGCAGTAATGATGCATCCGCATCCATCAATAATTGAAGGTATACAAGAGTGTGTGCGCATGTTATTAGGGAAATCAATTTATAAATCATCTGTATTTAAAGACAAGCTTAAATGCTATGTGCGCCAGCAAGACGTTTGTATTCCTTTAGAAAGATTATAAGTTAACAAACAAAATTTTATGCTTTATTTGGTACCCACGCCCATTGGCAATTTAAAAGATATTACGTTAAGAGCATTAGAAGTTTTACAAGCTGTAGATGCCGTTATTGCAGAAGATACCAGAAAAAGCGGTTTGCTTTTAAAACACTTCAACATCGATAAAAAATTTATTCCATTTCATCAGCACAATGAACACAAAGTGTTGGAAAGTATTTGTATGAAATTGGCTACAGGTATTGATATGGCTCTGATTACAGATGCCGGCACACCTGGCATTTCTGATCCAGGATTTTTATTGGTGAGAGCTTGCGTACAAGCTGGCATAGAAGTATGCAGTTTACCCGGCGCTACAGCCTTTGTACCAGCTTTAGTTAATTCTGGTTTGCCATGCGATCGTTTTTGTTTTGAAGGTTTTTTACCCGTAAAAAAAGGAAGACAAACACGTTTAGAGAGTCTGAAAACAGAGCAAAGAACAATGGTGTTTTACGAATCACCACACCGTTTAATAAAAACATTAACTCAATTTAAGGAAGTATTTGGCGAACTCAGGCAAGCTTCAGTTAGTCGCGAAATTACTAAGATTTACGAAGAAAATATAAGAGGCACATTGGATGAATTAATTACTTATTTTAATACGCAAAATATACGTGGCGAAATGGTCATTGTAGTAGAAGGTGCAGAGTTGCTGAAAGAAAAAAAGAATAAATATTCAGAGGAATAATTTAAGCAAATAGCATACTAACAATATTTTTCTTTGTACAAACTTAAAAGAATCCTTTGCTTCAAAATATTCATCAATAATTTGGGCGTTCTCCCACGCTGCCCTTAGCCATCGCAGTGTGGGGCGCGCTTTCCGTTATTATCTTTTTTATTGAAGAAAAGTTCAATAAAAAAGGATAGCCACTTCAATCGCTAACGCAACCTTCCAATGATTAAAACCAGATTGTACATTAGGAATCGTTGGTCAACAAAATTTTGCAATAATAATCAAGTGTTCACGAACTGTTTTAAATTGAAAAAATAGCGAACTATGTTAAAATTCAAAAAGACAGTAATTGCTTAAAATTAAATTATAATGATTTGCTTGAGTTTCTAAGGTGGTATTTGGTTAAAGCTCCTAATAAAATTTTTACCTAACAATTACCTCAGAAGTAATCACAAATCAAAAAAAAGACCCGACAATACATACCGAGTCTCATTTTATTATTTATATTGTTTTATTGCACCTTAGCTAACCAAAGCGATGCATTCATCATTAATTTGGTGTGACTATACACCGACCAGCCATTGTATAATACATTGCCGCTTGCACCAGTGCCATCATCCATTGGCGAGCTATCTCCAATAATAAATGCACGGCCAGTGCCAAATGTACTTACAGCGCTCATAATATTGAAATTGTTTTGTGTGTAACCAGAGTGCCATACTAAACCTTTAGCATTAGGATTAGCAGTGTTATTTAAAGTTATAGTGGCTCCACTATTAAATTGCACTTGTGTAACTGTTCCTGAGGTGCCATTCATCACAGGATGACTGCCCGTAAACACATTACTTGAAGTCACAGAAATGTTGTTATAATCAACACTAAAACCGAATGGATTACTTTGAATGGTGTTGTTGGTAAAGAAATCGTTCCATATTGCTGGTGCATCCCAACCATCATTATTTCTGTCAGAAATGTTGTGATTTGCAATCATACATAGGCCTCCCCCATTTTGTACAAATTGCAATATAGCTGTTTTTTCGGCAGCTGTGAAAACCGTGTTAGGTTCATCAATAACAAATACATTGTAGTTTGAAAGATCTTGCGCATTTGAAGTATTACCATATGTAATGGTACCTGTTGAAGGCAATGTCTCCACCTTATGGCCTAGTTTTGCTAAGGCAATTCCCCATGCACTAATGGCACCTGTCCAATAGGTTTCAGATGTTGATGAAGTAATATTGCTTTGTAATGGCGTTGGAATTCTTTGAGGCGTATTGTTATCTTGGTCAATAACCCAGTCGGCATTGCCAGCAGTTTGTGCATGCTTTGCATCAAATAAAAACTTTTTTATTGCACTTGATGTTGATGTAATTGCAAATGTTGCCGCAGCAGATGTTCCACCTCCAGGTGTTGGATTGAATACTGTAACACTTGCAGTTCCTGCAGTTGCAACAAGCGAGGCGCTAACACTTGCTGTTAATAGTGTGGCACTTACAAACGTGGTAGTTAAATTGGCGGTATTCCATTTGATAACTGAGCCATTCATAAAATTACTTCCATTTACTGTTAAGGTAAAAGCCGCAGCTCCAGCAGCACACGTAGAAGGGGAAGTTGTTGTTAAAGTTGGAATTGGATTTGTTATGCCAGAGTAATCATTCACAGTAATTTCATCAAAATTAATGCGGTTGGTGCCCGCATCTGTTTTACGAATTTCAATGCGGACATTGCCAGCAACATTAATGGTAAATGAAGCAGTTGCAAATGTGGCAGAAGTAGTAGTAACATTTGCACCAGCTTGTAAATAGCTTGTACCACCATTGATACTGTACCATAATTGCCAGGTACCATTGGCATCTGTTCCGTATTTGGCATGTTGAATTGTAACAGTGCCAGCACCAGTTGTTTTATCAAATTTCATGGTAAGTTTTCCACTGTTTCTAACACGGGCCGATTGAGTTCCAATTTTACGGTCACTGGTACTATTTCCAATAAGCGCATCATTCATATTCCAGATGCCTGATGAAAGGGTAACATCAGCAGCCGTGTAAGCTGTTTTTGAGCCGCTTTCAAAACCTTCAATAAGGGTAGTTACTACTTGATTGGTGCTACTTACTTTTTTGTTAACAGTTGGCTCTACCTCATTTTTATGGCATGCCGAAATAAAGAGTACTAAAATTAAACTGAGTTTGTAAAGTGGTTTCATTGAATTATTTTTTACAAACATATTAATAAATTAATGCATCCTTAATGGGAACAAAAAATTTAATGAACAGTTAATCGTAAATTGTTAATAAGAAAACAACAGCCTTTTCAGATGAAAAAGCGCATCAATGCTTTACTAGGAGTTTATGCGTAAACACTTCTTGTTGCCCTATTAATTTTAAAAAGTATAAGCCATTGCTCAAACCACCTACATCAAAAGAAAAAATCCTATTTCCTTTTTCGAGATTTTGTTGCACATTTTCCATGGTAATAATTTTGCCATTTACATCAGTGATATAAATTTGAACTACCCCCTGAAGTGTTTGATTGAAAGATATGCTTACCTTATCAGAATCTGGATTTGGTATCACCTGAAATGATTGTTGCTTGGATTGATTTTGGCTTTTTACAGCACTCGCTAACAATTTCATACTCAGAAATGTTTCAATGCTATCACCTAAATTATTTTTAACCAATTGGTGTAAAATATAATCACCTGCATGTAAACCATTCGCATTCCAAATAGGAGTGTATCATAACTTACAGTTTTATGCTTTTACCGATAAATTAATTCAACTAATTTTAGCTAAAATTAGTTGAATTATTTCTAATCTATTTGCACTTTACTTTCAAAAACACCAATGTCAGTTTGAAACTTAATCAAATAGACACCTTCACTTAGATGTGATAAATTTATTTCAATTGGTCTTGCAAAATTACATTCAATGATTTCTTGCCTATGCACTAAATAGCCAGTCATAGTGAGCACTTCCACGTTAACATTAAAACGCACTACTTCACTACTAACATAAATAACCCCATTGCTTGGATTGGGATAAATGTTAAACTTATAAACTGCTTGCGCATCTTTTTCATCAGTACCCAAAGTTACACCTGCAGGTAATGAAAATTCTGATTTACAGCCTAAACTATCTGTCACTTGTACTTGATAAATGCCTGTCACAGTCGGCAAATATTGATCACTTGTGGCACCTGCAATAGCATTAAAATAATAAAACCATTGATTGCCATTATTATAATTTGAAAATAGAGTATCTACATTAGTTGATACAATTGGAGTAGTTAAAGCCTGATATACTTTAACTGCGATAGTTGCAGTATCATAACATGCATTTTGAAACCCAGTTACTGTGTAATTCGTAGTGACCTGAGGACTCACCATAGTGCTTGCATTGTTTACATTATTGCTCCAGATATAAGTGTTTGCACCAACTGCCAGCAATGTTGCACTCGCTCCTTTACAAATACTATCAATAGCTTGAATATTTACATCAGGCGATGCTTGCACCGTAATATTTTTTACAACGGTATCGCTACCTGCTTGATTTGATACTACCAAAGCAACCTGATAAGTTCCCGCGTTGGGAAAATCAAATGTTGGATGCTGCAAGGATGAATTATTAGGATATGCACCAGGGGCACTCCACCACCATGTGTTTGGTGAGTTTAAAGAATTATCCTCAAATACAATTGGATTATTACTACACACATTTATTGTATCAATAAAACTTGCCACTGGAGCAAGTATGTTTGTATTATCATTTCTTGTATACCAAATGGGTGCTGTCCATATTTTATCACCATCGGCTTGCACAATGTAGAGGTAATAATAATATTCTGC
The DNA here is from genome assembly GCA_903831265.1 of uncultured Bacteroidota bacterium. GTDB lineage: Bacteria > Bacteroidota > Bacteroidia > UBA4408 > UBA4408 > CAIKXD01. The sequence goes on along the minus strand of CAIKXD010000129.1, from coordinate 2,369 downwards.
ATTGCTGTTTGCTGTGTGCGTATAATTAAAGCTATTACTATTATTTACAGAGGTTAGCTGTGTTGGGGCGCTGCCACTACCAGCAACACCACTAAAAACAGTTACACTTGTTGTACTCTCTAAATCAGGATCATTAATATTTACACTTAATGTTGGATTACCAGCATTGGTAATACTACTTCCCATTGGCTGATTTTGTATAATAAAATTAACTTCCACATTCCAATCATCCGAAGCATAAAACCTTCTTTTCCTGAAAGCATTATAAATTTCTAATCTATTTAATAGTGGCGCCAAAACTACTAAACGCGCTGCCGTCTGCCTTCCAAAAACGGAGTTATGCGTGTCATGGTCAATACCTGGCCCCACATGATAACCACGTTTTAAGGCATCATTATAACGAGTTAAATAACTTGATGTAGTGGGATTTGAGTAATTATTATTAGTAGAAAATGCCGGTCCGCTGCGCATAGCCATACCAACAATAGCCTGATCTGCAACAGCATTAAAACTTTGTGTAAATAAATTGTTATAATCATCATTTTGTGGATGCGCCAAGTAAGCAAAAGTGTTACTTTTTCTATTGATTACACTATATAGTTTGCTATAATCAGCCTCAGGTACATATATTTCTTGCGGTCCAAAATCCCAACCACAAAGCGAATCAAAACCATATACTAACATATGTCCGCCACTAGATATTACGCCCCACTCCATGCCATACATGGCTACAAATTGCCCATCAATAGTAGCTGTATTTGCATCGGCCAACCCTTTCTTATAATAAATGGGCGAAGGCATTCCAGCGCTGTAATGATTGTGTTCTGAAATACCATAAAAATCAATTTGTGTACTTTGTTTAGCATAGTTAAACCCTTGCAAAGGCGTTGTCATTCCTGATGTTACGCTATCTTTGTTTCCATCAGAATAGGAAGTGTGGGCGTGCATATTACCGAAATAGTAATTTAGGTTTTGCGCTTGAACGAAAGAACAATTCAACAATAAAAAACAAATAATTTTTTGCATCATGATGTAAAGCTAGTTATATTTTAAATGCAACAAAGCCAATAAGTATTCAACATTAGATAATAAACAGATAAACTACTACATACTTGGGCAAATCCTTAGCGCTAAATCCAGTTAAAACTAAAGCCATCGTTTGGCGCTAAGGTCGGTCTTTTTGCTGCAATCTTTTTGCACTTTGCTGCAAAAAGGATTTCCGCTTCAATACCTTTTGCAATAATTTTTTTTACTATACTGGCGCGAGTCTTCAGACCACCCGTGTTCGAAACAATTGACAACCTAGTGTTAGCAATAATATCCTACCAATCCTTTAAGTTAAGTTCCACTGCAGTATAATTGTTTATGACTGTAGAAGAACTACTTAAACTCATTCCTCAAAAAACATTTGACGAATTGGCATTAGAAACTAAGGTTGATTTTCAGGTTAAGAAATTGACAGGAGAAACGATATTTAAACTCATATTATTTTCTATGCTTAATAGTGATAAATTGAGTTTGAGGACGATGGAAACATTTTTAACATCTGCTAAATTTAAATCATTTTCAGAGCAAAATTTAGATTCAAAATTTAACTCCATCCGAGACAGAATATGTACCATTAATGCAGATTATTTTGAAAGGATTTTTAATGTGATTTTCACCACATATAATAAAGTTTTAAAAGAAGAAAAAGCATTGTCAAAAGCAGATAGCACTTACGTTTCCATTGCTGCTAGTTTGTTTTCTATTGGCATGCTTAATGGTACACAATCGTATGGTAGAAAACATGTTAAGTATAGCGTAAATTTAAAAGGCAGTTTACCTTGCAATGTAAAAGTATATACGCATCAATCATACGTTAGTGAAGATTTAGCTTTAGCCGATTTAATTGACACTACGAATGCTTCAGAGGGCTCAGTTGTTGTTTTTGATAGAGGATTGCAATCAAGAAAAGCATTAGATAATTTCAGTAACAACAACAAGTTATTTGTTGGACGTGGCAAACCTCAGAACAAAATTGATGTAACAAAAACTCATAAAGTTGGCCCAAAACCTCAAGAATCAACTGTAACGATTATATCTGATGAAATAGGTTATCTATCAGCAAGAAAAGGCAATAAAACAAGCAATCAATTCAGATTAATAAAGGCAGTAATAGATGCACCTGGTGTAGAAATTTGTTTTGTAACTAACTTATTAGAAGAGGATGCATACCTAATTGCTGACTTTTATAAACAAAGATGGGAAATTGAGATTTTTTTTAAGTTCATTAAGCAACATCTCAATGCAAAACATCTTGTATCACGCGATATTAATGGAATTAAAGTAATGATCCTAATGACAATGATAGTAGCAATACTGATATT
>CAIKXD010000128.1 GCA_903831265.1 uncultured Bacteroidota bacterium | reverse complement strand
CCAGCGAAGAAATCTAAAATTATGTCGGAGTCGTTTGTGCGAAAATTGCTGAGATATTTTATTAAAGTTGTTGTTTTGGGATAACTAAACAATCCTTCTTTCCCAAATAAATTTGCAAGTTCTTTATTAGCATCTTCATTTGTTCCAACTCCACATTCCTTCTTTGATATTATGTCAGAAGGCACTTTTATTCTTTCACCTTGCTTTTCATACCTAATTGCAAATTTCCCACTTTTAATATGAAACAATGTTCCGTTGTCCATTTCTTCTTTAAGATTGCTTTGCTTCCATTTAAATGGTCCTTTTAATTTAAAGTCTGAATTTGATTTACTGTCGGTTACTGTAATTTCGTTTAGAAGTTCAACTCTGTCGTAAACACCAGGTTTAAAAACTCCTTCAATTTTGAAATTTACTTTGTCTTTTGGAAATTCAAGTATATCAATATTATTTCCATCATTTAGCAATGGCATATCTCCACCTTCGGTTGTTCCGCCATTAAAAATTTCATTTGAGCCATTCTTAGCATAGCATAGAACAAATTCATATTTCTGTCTTACTTTTTTTGACAAACTTGGCGGAGTAGATGTCTTGTTCCATTTGTAAGTTGCAATAAAACTTTCCTCTCCAAAAATTTCATCTAATAATAAACGAAGTTGAGCAACCTCACTATCATCTATTGAAACGAAAATGACACCAGTATCTTTTAGAAGTCGGTTAGCTATATAAAGGCGAGGGTAAAGAAAAGTAAGCCATGCCGAATGGCTGTTACTTTTTTGTTGCGTAAAATCTAAAATGCGTTTGGCTTTTTCTTCGTCAATACCAATTAGCTGTTGTAATTCTTTTACTGTAAACTTTCTGTCGTCTTGATATAAAAAGCCATCGCTACCCGTGTTGTAAGGGGGGTCTATGTAAATCATTTTTACTTTATCATAATAGCAATTTGAAAGGTGTTTCAAAACTTCCAAATTATCACCTTTGAGCAAAAGATTTTGAGAATTTTTATTTTCCTTTTTTTGGTTGTGTTTTTCGTCCGCTTTCAGCAAAGTTGTCGCTGGGTCGCTTGCCAATAATCTTGCATAAGATTTTCCAAGCCAGTCTAATCCGTAACTTTCCGTTGAAAAGTTGATTTCCTTTTCTGTTAGGTTGTTTTTGAATTTTTCTAATAGAAAATTTCCGTCTTTGTCAAAACAATGAGGAAAGTTTATTCTCAATGCTTCCAAATCTTTGTTCGGGACTTTTATTTCAGTCGTTATTTTTTGTTCCTTGTTCATTGTTTATCTTTTTTAATTCCATTGTCAGTTAAAAGTTCTTTCACATCAATTTCAAGAATGTTTGCTATGTCGTAAAGAATTTCTAGTCTTGGTTGCTGTCTGTTTTGAACATAGGCATTTACCATGTTGTAGCTTTTGCCTAATTGTTCAGCTAGCCAAGTCTGCTTAATACCTTTTTCGTCCAACACTTCTTTTATTCTGTTCATTTGTCTAAATGATGTCTTGTCGCAAATATAGTTTTTAATTATTTCGTATCTCATTTTATAAGATAAAAAGTAATCAGAAAATTTTCAACATTCTTGTACGCAAGGTGGAAAAAAAATGGCTCTATTGTTTTTTTTAGGTTGGCTCGTGTTTAGGCAAAACCCAAAAGTGCAATTTGAGCAGTGGCTTTCTTTTTACATTAACCTATAACGAATTTGCTGTAATATCATGTGTTAATTTCTGTTGTCATAGGTTAGCGATTTTCGGCTTAAAATATTTCGTAAATCTTTCAAGGTTTTCTTTGAACCAAGTGAACTGTTTTGTCCAGTCGTTTTTATTTGAAAAGTCAGCACTTGATTTTAGCATAACAGCGCTCATTTTTCGACCATCCATTTTATCCCAAACTAAATCTTTACTTACCTCTGCTATGGAGTTTTCATAAGCAACTACATAGAGTTTTTCATAATTCTCTTTGGCTTGTTCCCCCATAATATTGAGCCAAATATTTATTGAATTATCTCTTGAATTAACTGTAGCAGATAAATGAAAATTACTTTTACCAATGGCAATATTAGTCCAATGTTGTAGTAAAGGGTTTTGCATTTTTACAAAACTTTTATTGCCCTCCATATAGTCTTTAAGGCCTTGCCAATATTCTTGTTGCAAAAGTTTTGTGTCTGTGGCTGGCTGCGAGGAAGTTGATTTTTTGACTTGCTTTGTCCAGTCGTTCGGTTTTGAAACTATATTAAACATTGGCGCAGGTGTTGAGTCTCCAATTTTATAAAGTTCAATTTCAATTCCGAAAAATGTAAAAGTGTCGTCCGTAATTCTATTTAGCCAGTCTAAAGCAGCACGGTGCTCTTCCGTGAATTTTTGTGCAATCCAGATAATAGTCACAGCGTCAAGACCTGCTGCGTAGGTCATAAGTTGTCCAAGATGAGTGTGGTCTGTTCTTTCAAGTTGATTTTCAATTAAAACAAAATGGTCGTTAATTGTATCCTTGCAAAGAATGTCTGCGCTAAAAGGTCCAACGCTTTCTTCCTGGCTCTGAACTTCAAGTTCAATCCCAATTGTCTCACTTAAAAGTTGGATATTTTCTTCTTGAGCAAGCCAAGGCGTAAAGTCCGTGGCTTCGCGTTTCCAATAAGTTCGCAGGTCTAATTTTTCGAGTCGTCCTAATTTCATATTGTTTGTATAATTTTACCTGGTCTTCTTACCATTGGCTATAAATTAATCTTTGATGCAACGAACAGAGTTACCAGTGGCACGTTCTTGGGTAAAGAGACCTGCACCACTATTGCTAAAACTTAAGTAGCTTGAATGAGTATTAACAATTGTGCTACTCCAATACCAACCTACTGAATTGGTAGTGAAATTGATTATCGTACCTCCAGCGTAGTCGCGACCTCCCGTAAAAGATAATTTAAGCGGAGAGGCAAATGCACCAACAACGTTGTCTACACTCCAACTCAATCTTTCTGTCATTAATTCCACATCTGTTGGCAATCGATAACCGCTCGGGCATGGGTTGTTTGACCCGTTTACACCCTGCCACAGATTCGTATTTTGGGGGGAACGCCAATCGTGGGGTAAGTATAAAACTAAAATAAAGCTGCCATTTGCCGGTTGGTCTGTGCTGCTTAATACGGTGGTTGTGGCAGAAGTGCGGCACTGGTGCCCATCGCTCCCTCTGCCCCACTGGTATAAATCTCCATAAGCATTAACATCGGTGCTGCTTGTGGCAGCTTGGGATGCCCCCAAATTACGGTCCATCCAAATTCTTCCTGTGGTAGGGTTGGTTACATCTACAATAGCAGTTGGGCCTGAAGCACAAAATACTGAACCTGCAGGATATTGTGGCAATGGAGCATTTGCTGCACTAATTCCAGGTACAATTACATAACCTCCATTTTGTAGAAATAATGTATCACCGCTCGATGAAACTGATAATTGTTGGTCATCTGATGCTGGATCTCCCTGAGGGCCTTGTGGCCCTGTGGCACCCTGAGGGCCGGTAGCACCTTGTGGGCCCGTTGCGCCAGCAGGACCTTGAGGTCCAATTGCGCCTTGTAAACCTTGCGGCCCTGTTGCACCTGTCTGTCCTTGTGGTCCAACAGCACCTGTTGCTCCTGTTAATCCCTGTGGCCCTTGTGGTCCATCAGCTCCAATTGGTCCTTGTGGCCCTGGTGCTCCATCATTACCAGCAGGACCTTGTGGCCCTTGTGGACCGGGAATGCTGCTTCCACTTGCTGCGGCATACATAGCATAAGGCACACTTAACAATTGGCTTGTACCTGTTATAGTATAATTCATTCCACCTGCAGGGTCGGTTTCAGTTTTGATGAAGTAAGGTCCGTTTGCCCAGTCAATTGTGGAGAAGTTACCCGATACAACTGTTCCTCCGCCAATTTCAATACTCGCTAAACCATTGGTATTAGTTGTTGGGGTTTGAGTTTCTGCATACACTGCCGTTCCATTTGCGCTGCCCTGCAAAATACTAATTTGCATGCCAACAATTTGGTTTGTTACCAAAGCATTTGAATTGTCTCTAATTACAGCTTGATAACTCATTTTGTTGGGTGCTTGGGCCATCACAAAATTAGAAACCACCAAAAAGGTGAGCGCTAAGAGTGTTTTTTGAAATGTTTTTTTCATTGTTTACTTTTTAGTATTATAAATTTTTATTTTTTTTATTTAATGCTTTTAGATGATATACTATGCTAGTTTTTTCAAAAATCGACAGCTTTGGGGTATTAGATTGATAAATATTTGTAGAATTTTAAAATGCTCTAATTGCACGAACTCTTAATTGTGTAGACTTAAAACTGCCATCAAAAGTCAAACTTCCTAAAAAGTTAAAGGACCATGCACTAGTTCCAACTGTTCCTAGATTACTTTCGGTAGATGACCAATAATAATTATTTGATAGTTGTGTAGCTCCAGATATTGTGGCAATTGTTTTTCCGACGGCGGTATAATTATTCCAGAGGATATTTAACTCTTGAATAGCTGGTAAATACCAATCGAATTGACCACTGTTAGTTGAATTAAGACAAAGAGCTGCAGCACTAGTGGTATGACCTGCTTGGCCAATTATTGCATTATTATTATCTAGTCCTGACCAAAAGCTTTCTGCAGCAATACCAATTTGAGAATTAGTTATATTGCTCCATGTGGCAGAAGTGCTCAAATCAGTTTTATCAACAATTAAACCATGCTCTACACCTTGTGCATCCTTCCATAAATGAAAAATTACTCCACCGCCAAATTCTTCGCCTATGTAGTGGGTAAAATTACCACCACCAGAAGCTGTGCCTGCATTAGCAGCATACAATGCATAAGGAACACTCAACAGTTGGCTCGTACCTGTGATAGTATAATTCGTTCCACCAGCAGGGTCGGTTTCTGTTTTGATGAAGTAAGGTCCGTTTGCCCAATTAATTGTGGAGAAGTTACCTGATACAACTGTTCCTCCACCAATTTCTATGCTGGCCAATCCGTTAGCATTCGTAGTTGGGGTTTGTGTTTCAACATAAACAGCCGTGCCACTTGCTGATGTCTGTAAAATACTTATTCGCATACCAACAGCAGAGTTTCCCACAAGAGCGTTTGAAGTATTACGAATTATTGCTTGGTAACTCATTTTGTTGGGTGTTTGTGCAAACACACATGTCACCATAAAAAGCCCTACTATGATTGAATAAATTTTCTTCATAATTTTAGTTTTTAATGATTTTAAATGTTTGAACATTTTTATTTTCTTGATTAATAACATGAATGAAGTAAGTTGCTGTTGCTAAACTAGCTGTATTAATTTGTGTTTGCTTGGCAATTATCTGTCCCTTGCTGATTTGTTTACCTTGCGCATCGCAGAGTTGAAAATTCAACGTTGATTGTTCAAGCTCATTTACCTGCAAGATTAAATTATCGGCAACTGGGTTAGGAAAAACCGAAAGAGAAATTTTAGGTTCGTTTTCATTTATGCCTACCGTTAAAATTTCGTAAGGCTGCTGCACACCCTGTGCAACGCTTCCATTACTACCTGTATTGGTAGTGTACACTACTTGTCCAATACTGTAAGCTACAGTTCCTCCACTACCTATGGCATTGCCACCAGTGGAATTTACAGATTCTTGAGCTTGTGCCAAGCCCACACATAGCAATCCTGCAAGCAACATTGCCAATGGTTTTAATTTGTTTTTTTTCATCTTGTTTTGTTTTCTCTTTCCTTACTCTGTTCAATAGGCTTTTCTGGATTCGCCTGTAAAATTTATTTTTTATTCGTGTTTTTGTCAATGAATGATATATTTCGGTGTACGAAATATCAATCTATTCACACCCAAACTGTCGTCAAATATAAGAATAGTTTTGAAAATAAAGTTAACTTATTTAATATAACGTTTTAGTGATATACTTTACAATACAAAAACTTAAATCATCTTCCTACAAACCAATCAAAAAAATGCAGTTGAAAGGATGCTGCGCCCCTTAATCTATTTATTTTAGTTGCGATTTTCAACTAGATAATCGACACCATTAAAAGAGAATTCTGTAAAATTATCTTTGATAAAACGGTCGTAGTTGATTTCAAGATATTCGCATTTATCATCTGCTTCATCAGCTTCAGGATATCGTTCTGAAAACAGTTCGAGATGTGTGCGTCTGCCATGATCTTCGCTAATGTAAACATCTTCATAATGTTGCATTGCATACTCAAATGTTTCATTGTCTTCGATAAGGAAGGCAACCTTGCATTGCTGTTCTTCATTGAGTGCGAGATAGTCGTATAGGGCTTCAAAGTCCATGTTACTTTCAGCATAAAGATTTCTAGGAAAGCCTTCAAAATCGGTAATCATTAGTTCCTCACGTATTGCGCCAAAGCCAAGAGGGCTTTTTCTATCGCACTCTTCGAAGTGGCTGGTGATGTAATCTTCGAGTTCTTCGGCATCGTTGAAATCGTCCAGGTCTACCCAGTGACCAAATTCAAACTGTGTTCCATTGTTGTAACTAGCATAGTCAGTTACGAAAATGCGTGCTGTTTCTGTTGTTGTACTGTTCATGATAATGTGTATTGTTTTAAAGCAAACAGGTGCTTCTGCCTTATAAATAAAAAATTTATGGACAAAAAGAATAGGCGAAATAGAAGCTAACAACAAACGGTGTAGGTCATTTTTTTTGCAGCCCTTTTTACTGCAAAAACAAATGAATACATGCGAAGCACTTGCCGATTTGATGTTAGGGTTTCGCCTATAACTTTGTTCAGAAATTGTATATATAAATTCCTTTGGTGAAAAGCGCTCACTTGCGCATTTATCCATTGGTGCAGTCAACACACCTGTTGACTGTAGGCGCTGCAAATAAATAGCTTAACAAGCTGTTTATTTCTTTCATGGGCTTGCCTATTTATTTTAGCCCTGACTGAACCGGAGGCGCTACCATGTAGCGTTCATGATAGGCAGGAATAGCTACTTATTTATTTTATTAAGTACATGAAACATTTCATTCTGTCTTTTATTTTCTTTCAGTTGTTTATCTAGGATTGCTTTAAAGAAATCTGTCAGTTTTTCTTTCACAACTTTGTTTGTTTCAAAGTTGCGAAGCAGCACAGTTGTTTCATCCAATGAAACAATTTGCCAATTGGATTGACTCGTTAAACTGTAGTAGATGAAATCTTTCTCGGGAACCATGTATGTAAAAACATTTTCGATTTTGCTCATAGAGGGTAAAAAGCTTCGGACAATTCGGGCAAGTCGGACAAAGCTGATATTCAGTTAATTAACTTCGGACATTTGCTTTATTCTGTCCGATATTGCCCGAAACCCAAAAAGCCTTTGTGATTCTGTTCGGGCAACATCGGACAACTTCGGACAGCGTTCGGGCAGGTTATTATTTCTTTTTTCTTTAATTATCAATCTATTAACTACCATGTCCGAAATGCCCGAAAGCATTATTGCATTATAATGAACGGTTTGTCCTTATCATTTGAAAAGTCGATTATTTCATTTTTGGGTTGCGTGTAATCGTTTAATTCGGAAGGATTGTTCGATGTAACTTTTCGAAATCGGGCTGCGATTTCGAGTGCTGCAATCAGGTCACTTTGCACACCTGCTCTTTTAAGGTCGAATCTAAAACCAGAGCTTTTACCTCCAGGCGAATTATTGTATCTTACTGAAGAAACAGATTCAATAAAGCAATCACTTTTTTTGAGTTTGTCGAGGAGGACACTTTTTGACAAACCACTTTTCTTGTAGAGGACATAGTGCATTTTAAGGTAGCGCGTGTAAGTTTGTGAAAACTGCAATGTAATCGCATCACCATCGATAACAAATTCGCGGTACATTTCAATAGGTTCACGTTGGTCTTTAATCGCTTCGATGATACATTCCCAGAAATGAGCCACAATACTTCCGGTGCTTCTTTTGTTTGCTTGTTGATGATAAACCTTTATGATATT
>CAIKXD010000127.1 GCA_903831265.1 uncultured Bacteroidota bacterium | reverse complement strand
CATTTTGGATACTATGCAAAATTTGGCAGTTAAAATAAATTTCAATCATTCAATCAAAAGATAGACTAATAATTTTCTTTTACTCCTGATTCCTCTTCTTCACCATCGTTAAAATAGTAGCAATAGCAACTGTTTCGCCAGTTTCGTCATACACATCCACCAACCATTTTACAATGCCTTTGGCTATGTCTTCTGCATTTTTCTTTTCCTGATCAATTTTTTCTTTACAGGTAAAACGCACGCCAATCGTAGCGCCTGGATAAACTGGTTTCACAAAACGACATTCATCTAAGCCATAATTTAATAAAACAGGCCCTTTTTTAGCATCCACAAATAAACCTGCCGCTTTGCTTAAAATAAAGTATCCATGCGCCACGCGGCCAGTAAAAATAGTGCCTTCCAAAGAAGTAGCATCCATGTGTGCATAAAAATTATCGCCACTAACATTCGCAAAATTTACAATGTCGGCCTCGTGTACGGTGTGCTTGGCAGTAATTAATGTTTCGCCAACTTCCAATTCTTCAAAATATCTTTTAAAAGGATGAATATCTTTTTCGATGTATTTAGCGCCTTGTTGATACTGACCCATAATTTTTGAAATTGTAGTTGGCGAGCCTTGAATGGCGGTACGTTGCAAATAGTGAAATACTCCACGTTTGCCACCCATTTCTTCGCCACCGCCTGCTCTACCTGGTCCACCATGCGTTAACATTGGCATTGGAGAGCCATGACCAGTACTTTCTTTAGCACAATCGGCATTCAACACTAAAATTCTTCCATGCATGCAAGCGGCGCCAATTACAAAGTCGCGCGCTATTTTATCGTTGGCTGTTACAATAGAACAAACTAAAGAGCCTTTACCCATTTTGGCCAATTCAATAGCATCCTCAATATGTTGATAAGGCATGATAGTGCTTACCGGGCCAAAGGCTTCAATGTTATGGCAATCCTGATTTTTAAAGGGTGAGTTATTCAAAAATAAAATAGGCGACATAAAGGAACCCTTATTTTTATCAGCACCTTTTACTTCAAAATTTGCTAAATCGCCAAATACAATTTCTTGTGTTTTGGCTAATTCTAACACTTTTTCGGTTACTTCTTTTAATTGTGCAGCGCCTGCTAAAGAGCCCATGCGCACGCCTTCCACATTTGGATCACCAATGATGGTACTTGCTAAACGTTTGCCTAAGGCTATTTGCACATCTTCTACCAGCGCTTGTGGCACAATGATTCTGCGCACAGCAGTACATTTTTGACCTGCTTTGGTGGTCATTTCGCGCTGTACTTCCTTAATAAAAATTTCAAACTCAGCAGTTCCAGGCAGTGCATCAGCACCAAGCACACAACAGTTTAAAGAGTCGGCTTCCATGTTAAAAGGCACCGCTTCTTCAATCAATCTTGGATGAGATTTTAATTTTTTACCAGTACTTGCTGAGCCAGTGAAAGTTACTACATCTTGACTAATTACATGATCTAAAATGCCATTGGCGCTTCCGCAAATCAATTGCAAAGCACCTGCAGGCAGTATACCAGATGCTTCGATTTCTTTTACCACAGCTTCGGTTAAAAAAGAAGTAACTGTGGCAGGTTTAACAATAGCAGGCACACCAGCTAATAAGTTTACGGCTATTTTTTCTAACATGCCCCATACAGGGAAGTTAAAGGCGTTGATATGAATGGCCACGCCTTCTTTAGGCACACAAATATGATGACCAATAAAAGTACCACCCTTGCTCAATTTGGCCACATCGCCATCATAACAAAAAGTTCCATCAGGGAATTGTCTGCGCAAGCTGGCATAAGAAAATAAGTTACCAATACCGCCTTCAATATCAACCCAACTATCATTTCTGGTGGCGCCTGTTGCCCAACTTAATTTATAAAATTGTTCTTTTTTTTCTTGTAAATGAAGCGCTAAAGCCTTCAACATTCTGCCTCTTTCTTGAAAAGTCATTTTTCTTAGCGCAGGTCCGCCCGTTTTGCGGGCGTAGTTCATCATCTCAGCAAAGTCAAGGCCTTTGCTGCTTGCAGTAGCAATTTCTTCGCCTGTGATAGCATTGTATAACGATTGTCCTTGTTCGGCTCCTGCTGTCCATTGCCCTAGTGCGTAATTTTTTAATTGCATATTTATTTAGTATTTTATCAGTTTAATTTAATTGATTAATTTAACGATAATCCATCAAGGCATCAAAATTAATAATTAGAATAGACTTTGCCTAATTGGGTATTGAGGGGTGAAATATAGGGAGTTACTAGGTACTATAAAGAGGTCACGAGTCTGAAGACTCGCGCCAGAGTGGGTCTGAAGACTCGCGCCAGAGTAAGTAAGGCCAGAATAGCCAGAGTGTTGTAAGCTGATTATTTTTTTTCCCATTTTATCCTAACAATTATTTCATTTCTTCGGCCAATTGGCTGGAATGGTGGGTTGTATCCCAAAAATCTATAATTACCTATTGTGGTTATTCCTTTTTCTCTCAGTAAATTCTCGAGTTTTTGAGAATAAAACTTCAAGTCTTTGTCAGAAGCATAACCACCAAAGCGCAGCGCAGCAACATATTCATCGGATGTTTTTTTTATGATCACATCTGGATTGTTTGGTTTGGGGAGATTACTTTCATTATAAGCCGAAGGCATAACAAAACTCATGCTTGAAACGCTATCGTTAATATCCATGTGCACAGGTGCAGTCATTGAAATACTTTTTTTTGTTTCGTTGCCTCCAAAAATATAACCAGCCAGTTTATTAAAACCAGGACCAGATAACTCCTTATAACTTTTTGCATTAGAATTAATAGTAGCAACAGTGGTGGCAGGGTAGAACCTAATTTCAAATTCCTTTTCTTTTAAAATTAAGGTATATTTTTGTTCTTCTGTTTTGTTTACTGCCATTATGATTGATGTTATAAATATGATGATGACAATAATTGATATACTAGCAATAATAATAATATTTTTCATGGCGTGTCTTTGAAAGATTAAACAATTAGTAATTAATTAAGTTTACAGATGCTGTAAGCAAATAAATATTAATGCAATGTTATTTTGGCCGATTAAAAACTATCTAAATAAGCTTTAAGCAGAATTTTGGGTACCTATGTTTTACTGAATGAACAGCACTTTATTACAAAGTTAATTGTATTTATTTTATTTCTATATATTTTTTACATCACTCACCTCATTGTTAGGCAAATTTTTTTTTAGCTGTTGGTTTGTTGTTGTTAGATTAATAGATACTAGCGCATGTTCTGTGTATTCAGTAATGGCCTTTAAGCATTTCAAAATGTTCTAGTGCCAAAGATTGGCTAAATTTTAGCCATATTCCGCATTGGGTTTTGATATGTTGAAATTGAGCGATTTAAATATCAACTTACGTTTTTAAATTTCTTTTAAAGGTATTAGCAAGTGTCGATATATGACTCAATTGTTTGTTAATTTTGTAATTTACCTTAACATAAAGGCATAAAAAAAGCGCGATTAAAAAACCGCGCTTTACTTTTAAAATTTTAATTTTAATTCTTCACCAACTTTTTTCCAAACTGATTTACTCCATCAGAAACAATAACCTGATACAATCCACTTGATAAATTAGTGATATCAATATTTTCTTGTTTTGCTTGTAGGTTATTTAATGATAAAACTTCTTCTCCAATTGCATTAAAAATAGAGATGCATAATTTTTGAGATTCAAATTTTCTCAAATCAACTATTAAATTGTTATTGGCCGGATTGGGATAAACAGACCATTGATTTGTACTCATGTTTTCATCAATACCCGCACCAACAGCGTTTACAATGCTTCCGTTGTAATTGCAATTTAATGGAGTGCCACAAACAAAATGATTTAAGAAGGTTCTTATTTTTACGATGGTGGTGTCGTAGTAGGTTGCGTTACTGGCTGCAGGCACATGACCTTGGCCTTCGTATATTTCAAAACAAGAAGGTATTCCTGCTTGCACAGCTTTTGCATTTACAGAAAAGCTACCATTTACTTCGAGCAATGGATATAAGCCTAATAGTGTAATTTCTGCCGAAGCATAAGGCACAGTGCCATCATTGGTGCCGTGGAAATTAATAACTGGCTCATCGCCAGGTTTAATCCATGCCGTATCACCTAATGCGCCACACATGTTGATAATAGCTTTAACTTCTGAAGAATAACCTGCATTCCCGCTATTACCCTCGATACCGCCTGTTAATCCTGGTTGTCCAACCATATCGATAAAAGTTGGAATTTCAGAAACTTCATCCAAATAAGCCATATGCAATGCAATAAAGCCACCTGCAGAAACGCCTGCAAAGAAAATATTATTGGTGTCAACTTTATATGTGTTACCACCGATAGCTGCATTTTTTCTGAAAAATCTAACAGCAGCACGACCATCGTGCACGCCACGCATTACGGCTTCTGTAGCATCTGCTGAATCGGGTCCGGGAAAAGGTAAGCCACCCATGCCTAATCTGTATTGAATTGAAACTGCCACATAGCCTAATTTTGCCAAATCTTTACAAATAGGAACTACATCTGTCCCAGTTTTTGAACCGCCAATAAAACTTCCGCCATGAGCAATTAAAACTAAGGGCCTGCTTGCAGCAGTATCTCCATTTGGTTGATAGATGTCTAATTTGAGCGTTTGTGCCGTTCCATCGAAATTGGTATTACTTCCGTAATTAATATCAGAACTAACGATTGGGTTATTAGGAAAAACATAATTAAAATAACGTTCACCCGCACATTGCGCATTTGCAGTATAAGTGGCTGCTATAAGAGCAGTTGAAATTAAGCTTAGGTAGATTTTTTTCATAGATTTTATTTTTTTGTAAATGTAAATTTATTTCAATCAGAAATTAAAATTTTATGCCAACATTAATTCCAGGTATAACTGCTTTGGTTTTATAAGTAGCTTCAAACTGGGTTTCAAGATTTGTGTCTGTTCTTTTTAATCCTTCCGCATAAAGCAGAGAAGCATCAATATACAACCATTTTTTAAAGGCAATTGAAAAGCCAGTGCTTACGCCTATTTTGTCGCTGTCGGGTGTTTCGGGTGTTAAATAGCCATCTTTTACTGGTGATTGATCGTAATAAGCGCCTGCTCTGATGCAAAATATTTCGCTGATTTGATATTGCAATCCTGTTCTAAAAATAAATGTGTTTTTATATAATCGGGGAGAGGCTACATCGGCCAGCTTATCACTGTTTTTAGCAAAATCAATGTTGAGCGAATCATAGCTTTTCCAACCTACATAATTTATATCAAGCGCAATTTTTACTTTATTATTTAAGTGATAACCCAAACCAATGCTGGCCATAAAAGGCAAGTTAAGTTGTGTGTTAAAGGTGCTATCCTGAAAATATTGACTCACAGTTTGAGCACTTGAAAAATCTGCTGTTCCATTTTCAACTTTAACTTTTACTGCCGATCTGTAATTTAATCCAACTGAGAATTTTTCATTTAATTTATAATAAACACCAGCATTGAAGCCTTTCCCAGTGGCTTTACCAGCTAATGTAGCTTCGCCATAATTACCCAAGCTGTCTTGAATAGGGACGCCTTTTCGTAAACTAAAATCACCATTGGCAAAAATGTAACCAACACCAATGCCTAGTTTTTCTGTAATTTTATAAGATAAAGTAGGTTGATAAAAGAATGTTTTTAAACTTATTTCTCTCAATAAAAATTGTCCTTTCCAATCGTCTTCCCACTGCACACGGCTCCCAAATGGATTATACAATGCAAATCCAAACGTGAGTGGTGATTTTTTTTTAATTTTAAAATTAGCATATACACTTAGTGGAGTTCCTGTGTGATTTATTGTTTGCGCCACATAGGTACTGTTGGGGTCTAAAAAAACGGTTCTTGGAATAATAAAACTGGCGCCTGCTGAAAAACTTCCTAATGAATCTACAAAAATAAGCGCTCCTGGGTTAAATACGAGGGCCGCATTATCTAAGGCTAATCCAATGCCAGCATGCCCCATACCTGTTTGTTTTTGGCCTTGAAGATTTACTTGAAATCCTCCAGCAAACATTTGAAAAGTAAATAAAACATTAATTAATAAAGGAATTATAATTTTATTATGCATGATTGTTTGAGCTATATTTTATCCAAATGAACAAAAAAATATTCAATTTATATTTACTCCTTAAGTTTTAAGTGTGCGTGACTAAAAAATAATTAATTTCGCGTTTCTAATTTTTTTATGGAACGAACAGCATTACACAGTATTTCGGCAGTAGATGGAAGGTATTGGAGTCAAACTGAAGAGTTGAGTCATTATTTTTCAGAGTACGCACTTATTCGATATCGATTACATATTGAAGTAGAATATTTTATTGCCTTATGTGAATTACCTTTACCTCAATTAATTTCTATTGATAAGTCGGTTTATGCGGGCTTACGAAATGTTGTAAGTGCATTTAATGATAAAGATGCTTCTGCCATTAAAGATATTGAAAAAGTAACCAATCATGATGTTAAAGCTGTTGAGTATTTTTTAAGAGATAAATTTGATGAATTAGGCATTTCGGCATACAAAGAATTTATACATTTGGGATTAACTTCTCAAGATATTAATAATACAGCAGTTCCGCTATCTTATAAAGTAGCTTTAAATGTTACCATTATTCCTGCCATAGAAAAAACGGTTGGATTAATTTGTCATTCAGCGCAAGCTTGGAAAGAAGTTGCACTGTTGGCACACACGCATGGCCAGCCGGCCTCTCCAACCAAATTAGGAAAAGAATTTTTAGTGTTTGCAGAAAGAGTTTTTAATCAGCTATCGCAATTAAAAGCCATCCCATTTGGGGCAAAATTTGGTGGTGCTACAGGCAATTTTAATGCACATCATGTGGCTTATCCCGCAATTGATTGGGTGAGTTTTGCTAATAAATTTGTGAATGAAAATTTAGGTTTAAAGCGTCAACACTACACCACACAAATTGAGCACTATGATAATTTAGCAGCGTCATTCGATGCGCTAAAAAGGATAAATACTATTTTGGTTGACTTTAGCAGAGATATATGGAGTTATATTTCGATGAATTATTTCAAACAAAAATTGAAAGATGGTGAAGTTGGTTCATCGGCAATGCCGCATAAGGTAAATCCCATTGATTTTGAAAATGCTGAAGGTAATTTGGGAATAGCTAATGCTTTATTTGAGTTTTTATCTGCTAAACTGCCTGTATCGCGTTTGCAACGTGATTTAACCGATTCAACAGTTTTAAGAAATATAGGACTTCCTTTGGCGCACACATTAATTGCATTGAATTCACTGCAAAAAGGATTAGGCAAATTGATTATTAATAATGATGCTATTGCGCAAGATTTAGAAAATAATTGGGCTGTTGTTGCCGAAGCCTTGCAAACAATTTTAAGAAGAGAAAATTATCCTCATCCGTATGAAGCCTTGAAAAATTTAACCAGAGTAAATTCTGTTATCAATAAAGCATCTTTACATTTATTTATTGATCAGTTAGAAGTGAGCAATGAAGTTAAAAATGAAATGAAAGGATTAGTCCACAAAACTATACTGGCATATTTTAATATGAACAATAATCATTGGGAAAAAGTGGAAGAGGCTGACGGAAAGTCATATCTCTTTAAAGAATTTAAATTTAAAAATTTTATTGAGGCTTTTGCTTTTATGACAAAGGTGGCATTTTTAGCAGAAAAAGAAAATCACCACCCTAATTGGCGTAATGTATACAATAAGGTGATGATAAGTTTAAATACTCACGATGAAGGTGATACCGTTACAGCCAAAGATATTAAACTATCGGAATTAATTGATAAACTAAATTAAGCCTTTATAGTTAAATCCTATCTATGTTATCTAAGATGGGTTTCAACAACTTTAATTTCATTTAATGGTAACATTTCAATGAGGCCAGTATTGGCAGTTGATACGTAGTTTTGTATTTTTGAATTACAAATAAATTTTAAAGCATCTACTTTAGTTTCAATGGCGTTTAAACCATCTAATAAAATCCCAAATTTTCTTTGGCCATCGTTCATAAAAATCTTCACTTCAATTGTTTCGTCTGTCATCATTACATGTTTTATTTAATGGTACAAATTTAGTGACCGAAATAATGCATCAGGTTAAGTACAGATTAAATACAAGTTAAATATGGATGAATATACAGAAGTTATAAAAGCCGAAAAAAGTAAACAATTTCATACCTTTTTCTTTCCGGTCTTGTTTATTTTTGTGCTTTGGTTGGTTAAGTTTGCCGAGATTGCTTTTGATTATCCATTGTATAACTTAGGTGTGTATCCAAGGCATATAAAAGGTATTGTTGGCGTATTTACTTCGCCACTTATTCATGCCGATTTTGGGCATTTGGTTTCAAATTCAATTCCTTTATTTGTGTTAGGCTCTGGCTTGTTTTATTACTACAGAACAGTAGCGTATAAGATATTTTTCATGATTTTATTTGCTACTGGTTTTTGGGTTTGGGTTTCGGCACGACCTTCTTATCATATTGGTGCAAGTGGTGTGGTATATGGCTTAGCAACATTTATGTTTGTAAGTGGTGCTGTAAAAAAGAACATGAGCTTGGCTGCATTTTCATTAGTGGTTGTATTTTTATATGGTAATTTAATTTGGGGAGTATTACCTGTAATGCCGCACATATCTTGGGAAAGTCATTTAATGGGCGCAATAGCAGGTGTTGTAATGGCAATTTATTATAAGGATTTAGGTCCACAAAAAACAACTTATGCCTGGGAAACAGAAAATGATGATTTAAATGAAGAAGAAAATATTTCTGTAGAGATTATTGATGAAGTTGAACAAGAAGAACCATTAATAAATGAGTCAGATAATGCAAATTCTATTGTGAGCCCAAGTTATAACTATATGTTTATACCAAAGAAGAAAGAGTGAAGCATTTACATGAAATTGAGTAAGATTCATTAA
Organism: uncultured Bacteroidota bacterium; assembly: GCA_903831265.1. Lineage (GTDB taxonomy): Bacteria > Bacteroidota > Bacteroidia > UBA4408 > UBA4408 > CAIKXD01. The sequence continues at coordinate 11,462 of CAIKXD010000127.1, read as the reverse complement.
TTATACTATTTTTAAAGCTAATAATTTGCAAAATGATTAACGATTTAACTAAAGATAAAGTTAAAGATTTTTTGGTTTCGAATACTTTTGAGTATAAAGCCACTCAAAACAAATTGAGTTTTCCAATACTTTTAAGGATTTATAAAAAGTTAAAAATAGGTGTCAAGTTTTCTGAAATTAAAATAGGAGATAAATTAGTAATTGATGGACACCATCGCTATTTAGCATCTATATTGGCTGATGTTGAAATAGCTACTTTACCTTCTCATAGAACCACTGCTACTAAAATATTAGAATGGTGCGATATTGAAATTGATAACGAGGATTGGGATAAAGATGAAAAAGAAATTAAGCGGTTCAATGAAATAGATGCTAAAAATTCAAACTTAAGTTTAGATGAGTTAATTAAACTTTTGAAATAATAGTTTACCTTTGCAGTAATGATGATATTTCTTGACATAGATGGCGTGTTGGTTCCTGCTAAGAGTTGGGAAAAACCTAGATTGCTTGATGATGGATTTCCTGAATTCAGCTCAGCTGCAACTCGTGTATTAAGCTTAATTATTTCTGAGAATACCAAAGTTATGCTAACCACATCTCATAAGTCTAGCTTTACCATACCTCAATGGAAAAGAATCTTTTCTAAAAGAGGATTGAACATTCATAAAATTGGAAAATTAAAGGAAAATAAGTCATTGCTAAGCAGAAAAGATGAAATAACAAATTGGTTCCTTTCTAATAAAATTGATGACACATTTATTATTATTGACGATGATAAATCATTGAATGCTCTTCCTCAAAATCTAAAGAAACATTTAATTTTAACAAGCCCTATGATTGGTTTAGATGAGAGGCACAGTGATGAAATTAATAACTTGCTCAGAAAAGTTTAATTATTATTTCAAATATTTGTTGCTAGTTTTTCCCTTTTCGAAATCAATGCTAATCCCGCAAAGGTAAGCATACCATTGAGTAGCAACAATTCGTAGCCAAATTTATACCCTGCAAACCAAGCCACTGAATTTTCGCTTAATACATAACAAATAAGTGGTGCAACAATACTGATGATCCAAACATACTTATCTAAAATTATTTTTTTTGTGAAAATGCCAAAAGCAAACAAGCCTAATAGTGGGCCGTAAGTGTATGAGGCAATCATTAAAATGGTATCAATGATAGCTTTGCTATTTAAAGCTCTAAAGATTAAAATTACGATTAATAATAATAGAGCAAATCCAAGATGCACTCTTTTACGGATTATCATTTTTTCTTTTTCTGTTTTGTTTGATTTTTCGACATTTAAAAAATCGAGATAGAAAGATGTTGTTAAGGTAGTTAATACCGAATCGGCACTGCTAAAGGTAGCTGCTGTTAGGCCAATAATAAAGACTAAGCCTGCACCAGAACCTAAATATTGTAGTGCCAACATAGGAAATAATTTATCGGTATCGGGCTTTCCTGAAATAGGATTTAAAGGAATGGCAATGCCTTTTTGCTCTGCATAAATATATAATAAAGCACCTAAGGAAAGAAAGAAAACATTAACCAACACCATCACTAAACTAAAGCTTTCCATATTTTTTTGCGCGTCTTTTAAACTTTTGCAGGAAAGGTTTTTTTGCATCATATTTTGATCTAAACCAGTCATAGCAATGGTAATAAATGCGCCACCTAAAAATTGTTTAAAGAAATTACTTTTATTAAACCAGTCGAAATCGAATACCTGCGCGTATTGGCTGTTGCTTACCGCATGATATAAATCTGTTGGTCCAAAGTTTAAATCTTTGGCAATAAATACAATTGAAAAAATTACACCAAGCAGTAAGAATCCACTTTGCAGGGTGTCGGTCCACACCAAAGTTTTAATACCACCTTTGTAAGTGTATAACAACATTAGTGAAATAATGATGGCCACCGACAAGGCAAAAGGCACACCAAAAGCATCAAACACAAATAACTGAATAACAGAAGCGGCTAAAAATAATCTTCCGGCAGCGCCCAAAACGCGTGAGAGAATAAAGAAAAATGCACCCGTTTTTTGTGATACTACACCAAATCTTTCGAATAAATAGGTGTAAATTGATACCAAATTCATTTTGTAGTATACAGGAAGCAAAACCCTTGAAACCACAAAATAACCGGCAAAATAGCCCATCACCAATTGCAAATAATAAAAATTATTTTGTCCAACTTGTCCGGGTACCGAAATAAAAGTAACGCCAGAAAGTGAATCCCCAATCATACCAAAAGCTACGGCAATCCAAGGTGAAACGTGGTTACCTGTAAAGTAACTTTCGTTAGTTGCTTTCTTTGATGTAAACCATGCAATAAGCAGGAGTAAGGTGAAATATAAGCCAATGCAAGTAATTATAAACCAAGGCGACATGCTGAAAATTTTAAGTCACAATTTTAATACGAATAATCAATTCTAAAATAATATTTGTGTTATTTTATTAACTTGAAATATTGAATAACCTTAACGGCATTAAATATTACATTAGATTGCTGTTTAAATAATCATCTTTATATTTGAAACATTTACATTATAAAATTATTTATGCATCTTAATTGCATTACAAATATGAAGTTTAAGTTAGTAATTTTATTTTTTTCGCTACTACTTTCGTGTAAAAATAAAGAGGCAGAAACAGCTTATACTGCAAAGGCTGAAGAAATGAGAAGCGTGGCTCTGCTTTACAAGGAAGAATTGCCAATTGAAGAATTGGAAGATTTGAGAATAAGCAGGGATGTTTTTTATTCGGGCAAAAAAGCACTCTACTACACTCCACAAATGGAGTTTAGTGCAGGATTTAAAGTAAACTTTAGTAAAGTTAGCCGAATTGAAACATGCGATAGTTTAGAGGTAAATCTAAAATATTTTACCAAACAAAAATTAAATGGACTTAAAGTTGTGTGGACCATTGATGACGAAAATGGAAAGAATCTTAGCTGGAGCGGAAGTTTAATTGAAAATAATAAAGTATCAACTTGGGCCGATTTTAGATTGGGTTTTAAGTTGGATAAGAAATTGGCAAACAAAAATAATGTGTTAAATATTTATGTTTGGAATCCTGCAAAAGATGAAATATGGATTGATGATTTTAACTTTAACTTGTTTGATATATACTATGAAAAGCAGAATGATTCAAATGTAAATTGTAATTTTTATTATGATTTTGAAAGCAATAAAGACATTATAAAAACAGAATGTATAAAGGAATCTGAAGCGCACTCAGGTAAAATGACTTGCAATTTAAGCGATGGTGAGGAATATGGTATAACTGTAAAAAAGCCATTGTATTTATTTGGAAATGAAGTAATAAAAAAGTTAGCCGCATCAATTTGGATTTATCCTAAGCAAAAAGAGCATGACTTGATATTAACTTTTTCGTGCAAGGATAAGGCCACCGGAGATTTTAAATTTTGGCAGGGAAAAAGTACTATTGACGGAGCGTTTGAGTTAAATAAATGGACAAAACTCAATTCTGCTGTGAATCTGCCATTTGAAAAATTTAATTTAGATGATGAAATTGAAATTTGTATTTGGAACAGAGGTAAAACAGCTATTTTGGTAGATGATTTACACATTGTTTTTGGCGAGCAACCCGAAAGAAAGTCTGAACCTAATTTGATAGGCAATAACGCTTCAACTACAAGTTTAGCAGCCCAGCAAACACTATTGTACGATACCATCAATACTCGGTTTTTATCAAATTTCCATCCCAACGATTTTATTTTAACGGCCCCATTTTATCAACCGCAAAAAGGCTTAGAAAGTATGGTTCACATAAAAAATAATCGTGTTCAAATGCATTGCTATGAGGCTCAAAAAAATAGTTTCAATTTAGTGTGGGAAACAAGTAATTTAAACCATCCTTTTCTTGTTAAAAACAATATATTTTTTGCAGGCGATTTTGATAATGATAAAACAAGCGAAATATTAATCGTAAACAAACAAACCTTGTTTTGGGAATTGTATCATTTTAAAAATTTAAGTTGGGAACTAAAAACAAAGGGAACAAATTTATTTCCATCACAATGGTGCAACAGTAAACATATAAATGTATCCAATGTATTGTATTCAAACAATAAAACTGTGCTTTTAAAATGCAATGCATATGGTATTGAAACACTTTCATTGATTGACGGCAATTGGACTATTGGCGAACCTAAAATATTACCACAAGGCTTTGAGCAAAAGGATACCGACTTTTTATTAGATTGGAACAATAACTCCTTTTTAAAATTAAACACCGACTGGCGATTTGATGTAAAGCTTTTAACACTTGTAGATCATAAATTAACCATTGATAAAAACATTGAATTAACTAAAAATAAAAAGGGCTTAAATCCAAAATACTATGAACACACCAAATTATGGACAGGCCATTTTATTTCTACAAAAAGTAAACATCTTTTGGTAAGTTATTTAAATTGTGCTAATGCAGATTATAACGGACTTAACTGCACCACCATTGAAAATAATGACATGTTTCCAAATGGCATTAGTTTTTATCATTAATGATTTAAAAAAGCAATAAATTATAAACATGTTTAAATTAAATAGAATTAAATTTTTACTATTTGTTACGGTTTTCTTTTTGTTTGAATTTTGCTCTACTAAAAAGGAAAAACAGCGTGTTGTAAACAGCACCTTTGAAATTATAAATTTTGATGCAACCTCTAATTTTCAATCAAACGAAACAAAAGTTAAAACAATTGCATTAGACTATAAAAATGCAATGAAAGGATTTTTAATTCCAAGCGCTAATCAAGTTGCAGAAGGTTTTTTTAAGTTTAAATTTGAACTAAAAAATGTGTCAAGCAGCACACAAAAGTTTTATTACAAAATTTATTATGAAAATATTAGTTACAAGTTTAACGAGTTTGATAGCATATCAAAATTGGAGCATGAGTTGGCGCAAGAAAACTTTTATGGTAGTTGGGAAAATACTGATCTCTCATATAGGGAAGTGAAGAGCGAATTAACGAGTGGCTCATTAATAGCTATCGAAGATTCATTTCGCATTGTTGGAAATCCAAGAAACGAAATGCGCTACTTTTCTGAAGGCAAAAATGATCGTTGGAAAAGAAATCCAAGAGTGGGCAATTATCAATTAAAACTGGTAGTTTGCACCGCATCAGATTTAAAGCAAATTCCAATTGAAATACAAAACATAAGTCTTAAAAAGAACGAGAGATTTTTAAATCCTTTTTATTATTTTAATTATGGCCTAGGTAAAAAACTCAAGGAAACACTTGTAATAAACGACCCCGTATTTTTAAATGTTTATGCAAAACCTGATTTAGGGAGTGGTATATTTATAAAAAGTGATGCTTTGGGAACAGATAAATACGATAAATCTTATTTTTGTAATACCTGCGGTGAAAATGAGGATTTGTACAGGAATGCGCCCCTGCAACAGTTTATAAACTATGTTGATTCCTCCACAAAATTTAATAATATACCATTATTAAAAGATATTTTAAAGGATGATTACACACAAATAGATTACAATTGGGATAAAAGTTTTTATACCAAAGAGGAGTTGATTCCAACTTTTATTCAGACATCAAAAAAGCCCTGCCAAACTGTTTATTCAGATCCAACAACACATAGTTTAAAAATTAAAAATCCAGCCACCACACCAGGCGAATGGAAAAAAGAAAGTGTTGGCGTTATCACACGCCATGGCATGACTTATGGTAAATATCGTGTAAAAGTTAAACTTACCGAACTCCTAAATAAATCAGGTGTATGGAATGGATTAACTAACGCCATTTGGTTAATTACACAGGGTGGAGGCGAATGGAATTTTAGAAGAATTTGTAATAGCAGCCGTGGCTATATGGCAACTTATTGGGGTGGTATAAATGATAAAAGAGTTAAGGCAGTTGACTATTCAGAAATAGATTTTGAAATTATTAAAACTCCTCCTTATTGTCCAAGCAACAAGTTTCCACCAGTGTTTGACAACCCTGTAGCGAACAATAAAAACATAAATAATTGGCATACCAAAACACCTGATGATTTAATCGAAAGTAGAGATAAAATTACTGTGGCTTGTACCAATTGGGATATGGCTTGCATGGAGCCAAAGAAATTTTCTACAGGCTGTAATTCATTAGATTATCAAGGAAAAACGTATCATACTTTTAGATGGGATTCGGTATACAGAGCGCTCACCGAGAAACAAGAAGAGCTGGATGATGAACTTTTTGCTGGACCGTTTTATTATTTCGAAATTGATTGGAGACCAACAGAAATTATATGGCGCATTGGTGCAACACCCGATAAGATGAGAGTGGTAGGCTATATGAACGATGATGTTACTGCCATCCCAAACAATCAAATGTTATTGATAATTACACAAGAATATCACAACACTACTTGGTGGCCTGGAGCCCCTTTTGCGCAAGATAATTTGCCATTTCCACTCAATGATATACCAGGAGAAATTTATGAGATTATGATTAAGTAATGGTTTAATTTACTTTTATGATTGTTTATAAACCATTTGAATAATTCGCTTTTATACCAATTGCTTTTATACCGATACTACCTGAAATTAGTACAATAAGACCATGCAGAAATTTTAATAAATTGAAAGTGTAATCGGTATTATTCAATAATTAAGCTGTTTTCATTAAAGGTATCGGCTTCAAATATGGCCATGTTATTGGGGTTTAAATTTAAAAATTTTCCTCCTTTAGTTTTTAAAGCATATTTGTTTGAATCTATTTCGAATTTTGCAAATGATTCCCAAGCACCAAACCACTCCGAGTTAATATATAACTTTTTATCGGTATCGCGATTGCTTGCAACATATTTACCGCCATTTGTTTTAAAACCAATATCACCATTTCCAAAATCGACCATGTAAAATGTTTTAGCATCGATAGCACTGCAAACAATTAGTTCAGGAGCGTTGTCTTGAGGGTAAGAAACATAATTGTTATTTGCTGTTTTAAGCTTAACCATTTTATTTCTAAAACTTTTACAATCATTAGTCAATTTGTATACAAAAACATTGTCAAAATTGGCAACATAATAACCTGTGTACTTCTCTATTAGTGGCGTTGATATTAGATTTGGATCAGCAACAATTAAATACTTGGCGCCTCTTTCTATGGCATTGTTAAAGGCATATTCATCTTGTATATTGTTGTAATCGCTCCATCCAAATCTTCCTATTGAATATAGTGATGCATTGGGGGTTTTATCTCCAATTGATATTACTTTGTCTTCCTTTTTTATACCTGCTTTATCTATAAACGCTCTAAAGTCTGGATGGTAATAATTTTCGTTGAGTCGATGATGCTCAGGCCCTCTGTTGTAGAAAATTGTATTGTAGCTTTTGGCATACATTACATTGGCTGCTAAAAATGCAAAAATAATTACTCTGAACACCTTAGAACTGAAGGCAATTGGATACTTTTTTTTGAAAATATAACTGGCATTTAATAGAATTAAAACTGGAAAAATGTACAAATTAATGGTATAATAAATATTGTCTCTGATGCCATAAAAAAATGTAAAAATAAACATCAAAGTTCCTATAATTACCAACAGCATTGATTGATATAAAAAGCCATCGGAAAGAACTTTATTTCGGTTTACAAAGAAAACAAGCACAATAAGTAAAACAATGGTTGGTAAAAAGTAGTTAATAGGCGCATTTTTAAAAAATCCATTAATGGTATTCAAAAATGTTTCGTCTGTTGTATCCCACGAGGCCCAATTGGGCCAAACTTTAGTACCCAAAAAGGTTACAGTATGTTTGTCGTTATAATAGATAGCCCATTTATACCATGCAAAAATGGTGGTAAAGCAAAGTAAAAATCCAACTAAAAGTTGATTTTTATGATTGAAAAATTTTGGACGATTGCCTAGTTCCCACTGATTTAATTCTATAAAATAAAGCGCAGCAATGGCTACTGTGCTTATCACCGAATTTAATTTTAATAAGGCTGCTATTGTAAAAAACAATAAGAAAATCCAAATCTGATAGGACTTTTGTTCCTCTCTATATTTCAATAAATAATTCCATCCCATTAAAGTAAAACTAAGACTTGTGATATCGCACAAAAAATTGTTGCCAAAAAACATAATTAAAGGCGCAGAAAATAACATAAATGGAATTACATAGGCAAAGAATACATCTTTAAGTAAGCGCTTTACCAATTGAAATAAGGAGAGTAATCCAAACATAAATATAAGTAGGTTAACTCCCCTAAACAAGAATTCATGAGGACCAAATAATTTATAAAGGCAAGCCACAAAATAATAGAGTATAGGAAATTCGCCTACAGCATTTCCCTCGCCAGTCAATACATTATACACTCTTGGTTCAAAAAAATCCATTCCATTTTCATAATAAATACGTGCAAAGGAAGCGCAATCTGCTTGCCGCCAATTATGAAGTGATTGTGGCTGAAACTCAATAAATGTTGGATATTCAAAAAATAAACAGGCCATTAGGAATAGAACGATGAAAAGCGCTGTTTGAATTTTTGAATTGCTAAAAAAGTTGTTCATCATGTTTGTAATTATTTAAGATAATGCTCTTAAGTTATTTTATTTTTTATTTAATATGAAATCAGAAAAACTGATTAAGTTACTTCTGTTAATTATTAAATTATCGAAATATACTTCATAGTTATTGTTATTCCAGCAATAAATGGTTAATGGTTTTGTGTAACTACTTGCTGGCACGGCAAACTTGATATATAGTTTATGCCATCCAAATTTTGTATCAGTAATTATGTTAGAGCCTTTCCAAAATACATCACCAATGGAGGCAACTATAAAAGCTTCATGCGCAGTTCCTTTTTGTATTTTAGAACTGTAGATCCAAACACTTGCCTCAACTGAATCTTGACTTTTTGGTACTTCAAATGCGGTAGATAATCCGAAGCGATTGATAGAATCTAATTTTAGGGCATAGCTGCCTTCAAAAGCATATTCATTAGTTCTGAAAAGTGCATTTTCGCTGCAATAGCCATTTTCTGCTATAAATAATGTTTTATTATTTTGCGACACAATTTGTTCCAACCCAAATTTAGTTTGTTCAACAAATAAATCTGAAAAACGTATAAATTTGAATATCAGAAAAATAATTATTCCCATTAAAAATACCATTCTGATAAAATTTAAAACAACTGGTATGATCCTGGTTTCTGACATTTTAAAACATTCCTTATTTAAAAATTTAACGATTCGAAAATAGTATATATTTGCCTAACATTTGCTTAAATATGGTATTTAGTAATAATTTCTTTCTATTAGTTTTTTTACCATTCTTCTTAGCTACTTATTTCTTGGCGGCCAAAAACCTAAAGAATACCATAGCATTAATTGCAAGTTTGTTCTTTTACGCCTGGGGAGCACCATCCTTTATTTTTATTTTGTTGTTCTCTTTATTGATTGATTTCTATTTGGTAGAACTAATTCATATTAGTGAAAATAAGCTTAAAAAGTATTTTCTAACAATTACTGTTATTATCAATATTGCTATGCTAGGTTATTTTAAGTATGCCAATTTTTTTGTGACAGAATTAAATGGGCTGTTTAAAGTGCTAAACTTTAAATTTAATATTGAATGGACACAAGTTATTTTGCCAATTGGCATTTCTTTTATTACTTTTCATAAACTAACTTATGCCATAGATACATACCGAAATCAGCATGTACCGCTAAAAAGTTTTTCTAATTACCTTTTATATATATTAATGTTTCCTCATCAAATTGCAGGACCTATTGTGCGTTATAGCGAAATTGCTGAACAAATAAAACACAGAGAAGAGGCCTACAATATTGATAATTATTTTTTTGGGGCCTACAGATTTGTCATTGGCCTCTCTAAAAAAGTACTTATTGCAAATACTTTGGGAGAGGTTGCTAACAATGTTTTTGCATTACCTATTAATGATATTAATACGGCTACAGCTTGGATAGGTATTTTGGCTTATACATTTCAAATTTATTTCGACTTTTCGGGCTATAGCGATATGGCTATTGGTTTGGCTAAAATAATGGGTTTTACTTTTCCAGAGAATTTTAACTTACCTTATATTTCGCAAAATATTACCGAATTTTGGAGGAGGTGGCATATTACTCTGGGCCGTTTCATGAAAGATTATCTTTATATTCCCCTAGGAGGGAATAAGGTTTCTAAAACACGCAACTTTTTTAACCTTTGGCTTGTGTTTTTAGTTTCAGGTTTGTGGCATGGCGCTTCATGGACATTTGTTATTTGGGGCGCTTATCATGGATTATTATTGATATTAGATCGGGTTATTTTAATCAAAATAACAAGTTATTTGTTTAAGCCAATTCAAACTTTAATCACATTTTTGTTTGTAATGATAGGGTGGGTGTTTTTTAAAGCCACTACAGTAAACTTTTCGATGAGCTATATAGGCAAAATGCTTTTTCTTTTTGATGGAAAAATTCCGGTGATTGAAACCACAGTAAAATTCTGGTGTACATTAATTACTGCTTTTTTAATTTGCTTGTTACCAATGATAAAAATTTATAATACTTTTTTAAAGATTCAGCTTGGTTGGGCATCAATTTTATTGAAAGGCCTGGTCATGATTTTACTTTTTATTTTATGTGTTATAGGCATTAACAGCAGTGGTTTTAATCCATTTATATATTATAGATTTTAAAAAATGAAAGCGCTCAAATCTATATTTTTTATGCTGTTTTTTGTTTTGATATGTTCAGAGCAAATATTGTTTTTTATGCCCAATTTTGCTTCAAAACCTCTGGCGGGCGCCTATAGTATACCCAATAAGCCCAAACTTACATTGCCAAATTGGTTCAACAATAATTTTCAAGATAGCTTAATCAATTACTTTGAATTTAATTTAAAATTGCACAATTTGTACGTGAGGAGCAATAACCAAATTAACTTTAATCTGTTTAATCAATCAGCTGCAAAAATGGTGCTTGTTGGTAAGCATCATCAAATTTTTGAAGATTATTATATCGATTCATATATCGGTAAAGATTACCTAGGTGTTGATACTATAAAAAAACGCACTTCAGCATTGGCCGAGCTGCAAAAAGAGTTAGCAAGCAAAAATATTACACTTGTTACTTTAATTGCACCTGCTAAATCTTCTATCTACCCTCAGGATATTCCAAATAACTATCCTGGATTAGAGAAAAAAACTACCACTAATTATGATACCTACATCAAAGAATTTAAACATCAAAAAATTAATTTTATTGACTTTAGAAATTATTTTTTACAGATAAAAAATAAAGTAAACCATCCTCTTTTCTCTAATTTAGGTACGCATTGGAATGGCTATGGCTCTAGTTTAGCAGCCGATAGTTTAATTCATTATTTAGAAAAAATAAGAAATATCGACATGGTTGATTGTGTAATTGAAAAAGGCTACACTGCTCAAGAGCCCAAATATTACGATAATGACCTGATGGATTTATT
>CAIKXD010000126.1 GCA_903831265.1 uncultured Bacteroidota bacterium | reverse complement strand
TCAGGTTAAAAACAACATTCCTTTAATGTTTAATTACGAATAGATAATTATGGGTAAAACGGCTTTTTTACTTCCAATACTGGTCGTGTTTTTATTTTTTTCGTGTGATAAAGAGCATACAGAAAATTGTAAAACACCCAATGAGGTATCATTTAAAAACGATATTCAGACTATTTTCAATCAGAATTGCGTCTCATCTGGTTGTCATGCAGCAAATAAACCTGCTGGGGGCCTAAATCTCGAAAGTCCGGGTACTTATATGGAATTATTAGAACCTAAAAGTGGCTACATAGATACGCTAAATCCCAATTCTAGCCTGCTTTATGTTTCTATGACTTCAGCTACAAATCCCATGCCTCCAAAAGGTAAACTGGATGATTGTACTACCCAAATGGTTTTGAAATGGATTCAACAAAAAGCTAAAAATAATTGAATCGATAATTTGAAAAGATTATTATACATATCATTATTGTTTCTCATTTTTATTCAGAGTGGAGTGAAATCCATTATTGTGTTGAATTTTTATGTTAACCGGGATTTTATTTCCATGAATCTTTGTCAAAATAAAGCCATTCCTTCACGCAATTGTAAGGGGAAATGCTATCTAAAAATCAAACTTAATCAAGAGAATCATAAACAACAAAATCTTCCTTCAGTTTTAAAAGAATGCATACAATATCCGTTTATTTTGACGCACGGTTTTGGTCTTGATTATTTAGAACAAATAATTAGTCTTGAAAATAAGTTTTTTTATCTCTTAAAAAAATATACGGTTAATTTATTGCCGATTTTTCACCCTCCTTGTTAACGTTTTATATTCATTAATAATTTAAATAAATGCATCTATTAAATATTATAAAACATTAATCTATTAAAAATGAAAATCTTAAAACTATCAATATTAGCTTCGGCTCTTTTATTAAGTATTTCTTCATGCAAGAAAGAAGAAGATCCAAAACCTAACGCTACAACTAATGGCTCAGGTATTGTTTCTATTAATTTAGCTCACAAATTTGGATACAACAACGAAGTTGAACTTACTCTGGGTAAGGATGTAAAACACCCAATGACAAAGGATACTCTAAATTTTTCGGTTCTTAAATATTACATATCAAATTTAAAGCTGAAAAAAACTGATGGGACTTTTTATACTCAACCTGAAAGTTATTATCTGGTTGATTTGGCCAATCCGGCATCATTGAGCTTGTCAGTAACAAATGTGCCGGTTGGAGATTATACTGATTTGTCTTTCACTATGGGAGTTGATAGTACAAGAAATGTTAGCGGGGCTCAAACGGGCGCTTTGTCTATTTCAAATATGATGTTTTGGAAGTGGTCAACCGGTTATGTAATGCTTAAAGCAGAGGGTACTTATAAAGACAATGGTGCAGATTCATCATTTGTTTTTCATTTAGGAGGATTCTCAGGTGTAAATAATATCGTAACACCTAAATCACTTTATTTAGGCTCCAATCCATTAACCATTTCTACTGATAAAACCAGTAATGTATACCTTGAGGTTAATCCAGGTTGGATGTGGCATTCAGCTCCAAGTGTTAAAGCATTAAATACAATTCATATGCCGGGCATTGAAGCAAAAACTATGCCCTTAGGCTTTATTGAAAACAGTTCATTTCTATTAAATAGAATAGAAGAATAATAAATCATAACCTCCTCATTACGAGGAGGCTATAATACAACATTCAATGCGTGTAATAAAATTGTTTTTTTATTCAATTGTTTTTATTCTGTTTTTTGCTTGCAAAAAAGAAGAGGTGGCTACGCCAATTGCAATTGCTGATTTTAGTTTCTATCAACCCGAGTATTTTCCCACTGTTGCTTATACATTTAAGAACAACCAATTAACCAAGGCTCGCTTTGAATTAGGTAGATCTTTGTTTCATGATCCAATTTTGTCTTCAGACAGCACTGTTTCATGCGGAAGTTGTCATGCTCAGGCTCATGCCTTTGCGGATCATAATGTTGCTTTAAGTAAAGGGGTTGGAGGAACTTTAGGGACTAGAAATTCTCCTTCAATAGCAAATATGGCATGGTCTCCTGCTTTTATGTGGGATGGTGGAGTGAATCATATAGAAGTTTTTTCTGCCTCACCCATCACTAATCCGCTTGAAATGAATGAGGATATGGCAAACGTCGTAAGCAAATTAAATAGAAGCAAATTTTATAAAAACAAGTTTAAGGAGGCTTACTCGGTTGATGTAATTACAGATCAAAAGATGCTTCAGGCATTAGCGCAATATATGGCAATGATTGTCTCTGCCGACTCTAAATATGATCAGGTAAGGAACGGAAAAGCTGTTTTTACCAGTTCCGAAAAAAATGGGTATCAATTGTTTTTGTCTAATTGTGCATCTTGCCACAAAGAACCTTTGTTTACTGATTTTTCATACAGAAATAATGGTTTGGATGAAATACCCAAAGATATTGGTCGCGAGCGTATTTCTCAAAATGTATCTGATAGAGGCAAGTTTAAAGTGCCTTCTTTGAGAAATGTTGAGTTAACCTATCCTTATATGCACGATGGTAGATATAAAAATCTTTCTCAAGTATTGGATCATTATACAATCGGTATTAAACAGAGTGGGTCATTAGATGAAGGACTAAAAAATGGTATTCAGCTTACTAATTCAGAAAAAGAAGATCTCATCGCTTTTTTGAATAGTTTGTCGGACTATTCTTTAATTGGTAATTCAAATTTGTCTCAATAAATAAAATAATTTTTAATTTAAAAAACATCATGAAAAAAAATAGATTTAACACCATTTTAGCAATCTTAGCATTGCTTTTCACAAATCCACTATGGGCTCATTTTGGCTCAAAAGGCCTCACCGGCGGAACCGTTATTACGGCAACCGTTAACGACACCATGGTATACCTTGGAACTGAATCTGGCGGGGTGTTCCAAAACACTAAAAAAACGCTTACAGGCTGGAGCGCCAAGCCTGTTGGTCTTTTAAGTGGAAAAATAAATGCACTGGCCCATACTGGAACTTACCTTTTTGCTGCTGCAGGTGATAAAGGTGTATTTAGATTTACCGGCTATGTTGGATCTGACAGGTACTGGGAAAAGGTAAACTCAGGCTTAACGAGTTTGAATGTTAGCGCATTAATAGCTTTAGATTCCATTTCCTTAATTGCCGGAACCTCTGATGGTAAATTGTTTAAAACCTCCAATAAAGGAGAATCCTGGGCTG
>CAIKXD010000125.1 GCA_903831265.1 uncultured Bacteroidota bacterium | reverse complement strand
TGAACAAGATGGATTTGATGAAATGTTTGTTCCTCTTGATTTTAATTCTATAAGCGATGATGAAATAAAATTATTTATAAATAATAATTTGAAAAAAGATGTAACATTGTTTGCTTTATTTGATTGTTGTCACAGCGGAACAATATTAGATCTTCGATATCAATATTTTGATAGTGAAAACTATAATAATTCTACTGAGAATACAAAAGAAGTAGAAACTATTGGAAATGTTATAATGATTAGTGGATGCAGGGATAATCAAACCAGCGCAGATGCATATATTAATTCAACATTTCAAGGCGCAATGACTTGGTCATTTTTAGACACAGTTAATAAGAATCCAGATTTAACATGGAAAGATTTAATAACAACTATGCGCGATGCTTTAAAAACATCTAAATATCGACAAATACCTCAGCTATCCAGTGGTAAAAAATTAGATTTAGCTTCCAAAATTTCTTTATTGTAATATTTATTTATAATAGTTTCACTTGTACCCGTTTCACTTGCACCCGTTTCACTTGCACCCGTTTCACTTGCACCCGTTTCACTTGCACCCGTTTCACTTGCACCCGTTTCACTTGTCATTTAAAAAGTTATGAATTAAGGTATCTTTACTTTTATTCGTAACATCCCCTGCCAATATAGCATTCTCATACATTTGTCGTAAAACATCATTTGGTACTTCACTTCCAACTTTCAAAAGATTTTTACTACGTAGATAAAGTTTAATATCTTGAATTGTTTTTTGTTTTAATAGCGCTTGTTCAGTTTGCACCTTTCGCCGTGTCTTAGCATTTTTAATAAGTACTGATACTTTCCCATTTTTATGTTTTCCTAAAGAATATTTTAAAGTTCGTGTGATCCTTTTTTTGAAACGTGTAGGTGCATGGACATGAGCATTAGTAGGTACATTAGTATTAGCATGAGCATGAGCATTAATAGGTACATTTTCGATATGTATTAATGGTTTTACATTAGAAACATTTCCATAATTTTTCTGTGTTTTATTATGATATTGTCGATAAGTAGGTTTTGTGCCATTTTTTAAATTACTATATGCGGGAGGATATGGTATAGGCTGACTAACTGATATAGGCTGACTAACTGATATAGGCTGACTTACTGATATAGGCTGACTTACTGATATAGGCTGACTTACAGGTATAGGCTGACTTACTGATATAGGCTGACTTACAGGTATAGGCTGACTTACATGTATAGGCTGACTTACAACCATTTTTTTTTCTCTCATCTCTTCGGGAATTTCGATAGCGATCTGTTGATGGATCTCCTGTTCTATTTTCCCCCTTTTTAACGTTTCATTTTTTTTTGGTTTAGCCTTCCGTTGTTTTGATAATTCAGAGAGAAAACTCAGTGATTTATTAAATTCATTTTCAAAACTGTCTTTCTCAGTTTCTGTTTCACACGTTATATTAATTTCATCATTTTTTTCTGTCTTATTTTGAAATTCCTTAATTTTTGCTAATAACTGTTTTTTAACTTTATTAGGCTTAAGCGATACAGATGGTTTCGCCTTCCGTTCTTTTTTCGGTGTGATAGATTTACTTGATGATGCATTCCCAGAAAGAAAAGCAGGATTTAATTGAATAGTTTTATTACTCATTATTGCAATATACGTATTTAATATATATAACAATAATGACGTAAATAAATAATTATGTATACATAAATAATAAATGTCTCTTAGAAAACGTAAAGATGTTGATGAGTTAGTAGATAAACAAGCTAAAAAACACCGTACTGCAAATAAGGGTATTAATTTCTATATTCCACTGTCTGATAATACCTCTGATACAGG
>CAIKXD010000124.1 GCA_903831265.1 uncultured Bacteroidota bacterium | reverse complement strand
TGACTCATACACTTTATTGCCATACCTGTTAAACACAAATAGACTAACATTTTTCAGGCAACCATAATCACCATATACCTGCCACAGATCATTGTTTCCATCTCCATTAGGAGTGAAAGCATTTTTTACTTTCACACAATATGGTATAACAGTAACCAACAGATCATCGGATGCAGTACAACCTCTGTCATTGCCAACAGTAAGTGTATACAAAGTGGTAGTTGTAGGGTTTGCCATCGGGTTGAAAATATTTGTAGCACTCAGGCCCAGTGGTGGTGCCCAAAGAATACTATTAATATTACCTCCTGTTGCAGTCGCATTTAATTGTGTGCGATCGCCAATAATCAATATTTTATCAGTACCTGCATTTAATAGTATTGCTTGCTCAACATTAATATTTACATCATCTGTAGCTGTACATTGTCCCAATGTTGCTGTAACCACATAATGGGTATTAGCTACTGGTGAAGCCACAGGACTTGCTACAGTGGAATTACTTAACGCTGTAGTTGGAGACCAACTATACGAAGTAGCATTACCAGTAGTATTTAGAATAGCTGAACCACCTTTACAAATGGTAGTATCCTGTCTAGTTGCCACTGTTAAATTATTGGTCAACCCAACAGTTATTGATTTAGTTATTATACAACCCAAAGAATCTTTTATAGTCATCACATAACTACCGTTAGTAGCTGAGAATAAATTTGCCGATTGAAAAACGGTAGGAGCTGTACTGATAGCGTATAGGTATGGAGTGATTCCAAGTGTACCCGTAACAGTTATACTTCCATTGGTTGTACAATTTGCATTAACAGAAGTTACGGTACCGTTTACTTCATCTACCAATAAATTAACAAAAGCAGTATCAGTACATCCGGAAGCATTTGTTGCAATTAACCGGTAAAGCCCGGTTACACTAACAGCTGCAGGATTGGTCACTGCCACACCACCCAACGTCCAACTGCTTGTAAGGCCTGTTGTATTGTAAAGGGTTGTAAGATTGGCAGTACTTCCTGTACATATTTTTATGCTTGTATCTGCAGCCAGCGATGGTCTAGGGAGTACTGTAACAATCGTTGTATCTGTACATGCAATACCATTTAAACCGGTAGCCGTTACTGTGTAAACATATTGTCCCGGTGTTATTGGCGCTGTTACTAAGGTTGGATTTTGTTGTGTTGAAGAAAAACAATTTGGACCAGACCATAAATAAGTAGCATTTGCAACGGTGGTTGCTGTGAGGTTAAAACTACCTCCAGAACAAACCGGGCCATTGTTTGCCGCAGAAAGTGTACAAACTATATTACAGTTACTCGATCCTGTACCTCCCGTTTGCTGATAGGTAATAGTACCAGGCTGATCACTAAAATTGGTAACAAGGAATAAGTAGAATTGCCCCGCTGTTGCAGCAGGAATATCAGCTACTTCCACAGCTGCGATAGAATAACTACAATCAACAATATTTGCTGCAGACAGTCCCGTACAAGAAGCATTAAGACTATTGAATGGCCCCCAAACAACGAAGTCAACATCTAAAGGATTACCAGTTGTACTTGTTTGAGATATATTTATAGAGATACTTCCAGAATTTTGAATTTGTAAATAGTAATAAGTGGGGTTTGGAATAGTAAACAAACATCCGAAAACACCACCACCTGCAGTACTAGGTTGTCCTGTAATATTAGGCACCGTAGTAGGTATTACACTTGTACAAAATGGTTGAGCTGTTTGACAAGTTCCTGCTGGTGGCGCTGGTGGTGGTATTTGTGCGCATATACCAAATGATCCGTTGTTGTTATTTCCATATTCCCAAACACGAATCCACAAAGTACTGCCTGGCACAAGACCTGTTCTTGAAATTCGAGGCATTAATCCATTTGCACTTCCATCATCATCACACTGTAATAAAGTTAAGCCTGAGCAAGTACCACTATAAATTGCCATTCCTCCATCAGTCATAATTCCTGTTTGAGTATCCAAAATAATAGACCCTGTACAAGGAACTGTTACTTTAAACCAAACATCACCTCCAATATAACTTGCACAACCGGGAGCAGGAGCTCCAGTTGTACCTGTTGCAGACTGGTTGGTGAAATTTTGATAATTACATGAGCCATTTTCTGCTACTGTTAAAGTAATAGCATTACATGGT
>CAIKXD010000123.1 GCA_903831265.1 uncultured Bacteroidota bacterium | reverse complement strand
CAACGCGTAATTACTATAAAAAGGTTAATAAATATAAATTGAACGAAATTAATGTCGTTTAAATTCGAAAATACAAGGGTTAATTGTTACACTGTTGGAGCACTTAAAAGACGTGCCGCTATTGCTATTCCCGGTATCGGAATTTTCATTCATCCTACGGATATAAATAACACAGATTTATTGAGACATAAATTTGGGCATATACTGCAAAGAAAAAAATTTGGCTTTTTTTTCTTCTTTTTCAAGATTGCTACAGCCAGTATTATTAGTGCTAGAAAGGCTAATAAAGACGCTACTTATAACCATATGCATTGTTGGACAGAATGGACAGCCAATAAACTATCTTATGGTTTTTTTAACTGTCCTGCAGATTGGAATTTTAAAGATTATCCAATTGCTGCGGATGCCAGTGCAAAGTATTCTGTTGTGCTTCCAAAAAAAGTTGAAAGTATCCTTTTCAAATAAAAAAGCCTTTAAGTGTTTTACTTAAAGGCTTTACCAAAATAATTAATGCTCTATTTTACCCATTGTTGTTTATCAATCATCAGTGCCTCCTGCACCGTAATTCTGTTACCATTGTTGTATGCTGTAACAAACGGACCGGGCAAATTATATGCTACTAAGTCTTCTCTTTTATTTCTAGCCTCGGTATATTTTGCATAACCTCCAACTGTATATTTAAACCACCCCTCATGCATTTCCTGCATCACTTCTTCGGGCAATTTATAATTTGTTTTTATATAATTAGCATCTACTGTGCGGTGAGTAGCACAAACTTGAACTTTAAACACCAAAGCTGAAATAGCAGCATTGCTGTTATTATTACTAACTGCAACAACTTCTTTTTTTGTTTCTTGCTTTTGTTCAATAGTGGTTGCTTTTTCAACTTCCTTATTAATTGTAATTTCTTTTTTATCAGTATTTTTCACTTCAGTTGACATTACTGTCCTTGTATCGGTTTCAAGGTCATTCCCGCGCATTGTTTCACTATTTTTTTGTGTAGTTATCTCAATTTGTGGCGCACTTTTTTGACTTTCATTGCTACTTGCGACAGATTTATTTTGAATAGTACTATCAGCATTATTCTTGTTAACTTTCCCTTGAGCCACTCCATCAGCAGGCAATGGTAAATTTGGAACTGTTATCCCTTTTTCAAAATCAACGGTGATGGAATTAAAATTACAACGTAAACTTTTCTCATCTTCTAAGTAAGCAAAATCACCCTCTAATGTGCACCTATTAAGCCAACGAGCTTCTTTTTTTCTAACCAATTTAAAACTAACTGTAACATTTTGCCCCGCAGGTAAATCTGTCCAAACATACTTTACCTTTCCATTATTAAATGAAAATACAGCCCCTCCACTTTCAATATTAATTGCAGTTGCACCTTCACAAATTGGTTCTTCTATTTTAGCAAAACCACTAATTTTTCCCTTAATTACTTTGATTTCAATTTTAGCTTCTGTTTTACTCAACATTTCTGAAACTTGGGTACATGCTACTCCTGCCTCTCGAAGCATTTTATCAATATTTTCAGTCATGGCTCTGTGCAACGTGGTATCAGAAAGCTTGGCAAGTTCTTTCTCATTTTCATCTACAGGTTTATCAAGCCCTTTTTCGATTGTTATTTGCGATGTGTTTGAGCTTACAGTATTTCGGTCATTATTTTCAAGATAGGCAAACCTGCTGCTTAAAGCATATTCGTTTAAACTTGTTTCATGATCAACTAAAATTCTTAGTTTGATAGTAAATTCATTAAGGTCGGAAATTTTATACCATATAATTTTAACCAAATTATTTTCATCCTGAGTAAGCGTTCCTCCTTTTATATCGAGCCCCACAGCAACCATGCCATTAGGCAATTGTTGCTCAAACTTGGCAAAGCTATTTACAGATGCAGGTTTTGAAATTACAATTTCTTCAATAAACTCTGAACCTGTTAATGCTGCATTTGGCACATATTGTGTGACCTTAATATTACTATCACCCGATAATCCCCTTGCGCCAGCCAATAAAACAACATTTAATAAAATAAAGATATATTTGAACATGCTTTTTTGTATTGTTTATTATTGCAAATAGATTTAATAACTGCGCAACTGATATTTAATAATTGGAGCAGGTATTTCATCATCAAATTTAATCCATATAAGTGGAGATGTTGTTTTAATCGAAATCTAATTTCAAACATCGACATGTTAATATAAAAAGATGACAAAACAACCCTATTTGATATGTTTATAAAGCATTTAAAGACAAATTTTCAAGTCAATTTATTTTGAATTATTTAATAAT
>CAIKXD010000122.1 GCA_903831265.1 uncultured Bacteroidota bacterium | reverse complement strand
GAACAAATATTATTACGAATCAAATCCACAAAAAACTCATTTGAAGTGAATTAAAAATCGCATAGATTTATAACCCGACAAAGCCGTTTGAATATGTCTCAATAAAAAACATACCAACTAGTATGTTTTTACAAAGCACTTTACTTTTTCTCTACACCCATGCCTGGCGCTGTGCCTAACAACAAATGCCCATTCTCTAAAGTAACACCGGTAAACAAATCATTGGTCATCATTAAATGACCATCTAAATCTACTTTGTCGAATAAGCTAGCGAGATTGGCTGCAGCTGTGATGGCACAAACCGACTCGGCCATGCAACCTAACATTAATTGCAGATTGTGTTGTCTTGCTAAATCTACCATTTTAAAGGCATTGGTGAGTCCACCGCATTTCATTAATTTAATATTCACCCCATCGAACAAATGGTGCTTACTTTCTATATCTTCTATGGTTTGAATGGATTCATCGCCAAAAATTGGTAGTGGACTATTTTCTTTCAACCAAGCAAAATCAGCAATCAAAGTTTCGGGCAATGGTTGCTCTGCATACTGCACCCCTTGACCATGGAGCCAATCTAATAATTCTAATGCCACTTTACTATTCGCAATGCCTTGGTTAAAGTCAACTCCCAAAGGTTTTTGTGTAGTTGATTTGATAAGTGTAATGGCGTGTTTCACATAATTTATATCACCATTTAGTTTTATTTTTATAATAGGAAATGCTTCAGCCTTTTTTAATTGTCGTATTAAAAAAGCATCCTCGCCTATGCCGATTGTAAATGAGGTAGGGATTGATTTTAAAGGTTCATTTGCAAAAAATGAACGCACATTTTGATTACTTGTTTTTCCTTTCAAATCGAGCAAAGCCATGTCTAACGCAGCTTTAGCTGGCAAGTAATTGGGGAAGGCATTGATATAATTTTGAATTTCTACAAAGGCATCAATTGAATTGAAAGACTCCAAATTTAAGCCCGCTAAAAAATCTAAATTATCCGTGCGTTTCTCCTTCATATATGGCGGAAAAGAAGCTTCCCCATAGCCTACTTGACCGTCGCTATAAAGCTCAATATATATTATTTCTGTACCCGTTCGGGCATTGGCCGAAACAGCAAATACCTCATCGAACTTTAAATCATAAGGATAAAATTTTAATTGCATTATTGCCTTTTAAAAATGCGAATGTAGTGGGTAATAAAAGTATCAAAAACAATACTTATACTATCTATCAACAAAAAAACCCTAGCCATTGGACAAGGATTAAAAATTTAGTTCAAATTAATTGAGAAATAAAGTTATTGGTTAGAAGCACAATAAGAATAAGTACTTTAGTTAACTAAAACTTTAAAAAACTAACGAATCCAAGCGATTGTTGCGCTGACAAGCTTTAATTAATTCCGTTTCTTTCGATTTATATGGTTGATTTTTGTCAACTTTCATTTAAGCATTTGTAAACTTAGGGATACGCTTTCTGACTATTAGACAGAATATTTGAGCCCTTTGTTGCAAGCAAATTATACTTTTTGTATTTTTTTATTCAATAAACAGAAAAAAAGTAAGTGCTTTTTAACTGATTTTTGAACAAGTAAACAGCTTATTCACAAATATTTATTATATTCGCTTTAATTTAATTTTTACCAAATTTATAAAATAAAACCCCATAAAATATAAAAATAAGATGTCAAAAATGGAGGAATAGCCTGCAATTAGGTTAATTTTTACTATTTTTGCACCAAACTAAAAAATCTCATCTAAATGAGTAGAAAACTAATTTCAATTGGTCGCACGTTCTCTTTATTGTTCATACTTTCGTTTTTCAACGCAAGTTATGGACAGTGTAAGGCCGATTTCACCCTCCCTACTTTTCAATGTTTCGGCAGTAAACTTACATTCACCAATTCAAGTACTGGCAGCAATTTGCAATACCGTTGGGATTTTGGCGATCCTTTTTCAGGCGCATCAAACACTGACACAATTGCCAATGCCAGTCACACCTACTTGATAGATGGCCTCATCAATGTTAAACTTATTATTAGCAGCAATAGTGGCTGCGCTGACACCATT
>CAIKXD010000121.1 GCA_903831265.1 uncultured Bacteroidota bacterium | reverse complement strand
TTATTGATTTCACAGATCATTAGTAGGGGGTATATGTAAAAGATGTTTAGGGCATGCTTTTAGAGTGAACGACACCCATTTAATCTTACTAATAAGTAAGTATTTAAACTGGATCAAAATTGGTCGGAGTCAAAACTGACTTTTAGTTGTTGAATCTTCGTTAATTATAATTTTTTTTTTTGCTCTAACCGTTCGTTTAATAAATTTCGTAACTTTAGCTCGATCAAAACAACAACTAAACTTTTTTTATGAAAAAAATACTACCTTATCTCTTTCTAACAAATTGCTTTTTTTCTTTTTCTCAAACACCATCTTTTGAATGGGCGAATACAAATGGAGGTATTTCTGATCAAATAAATTCTTCTCGAGTATTAACTGATGCGAGTAATAATATTTTTGTTGCAGGAAATTTTAATGGTACTGTAGATTTTAACCCAGGTATAGCGACAAATAATGTCACAAGTGCAGGACAGCAGGATGGTTATATTGTTAAATTTGACCCGCTAGGAAATTTTTTATGGGTTAAAACATTTGGTGGAATTGATTCAGATTGGGTTTCTGATATGCATTTTGACTCCCAAGGAAATATTTTATTAGTTGGGTCATTTGCTTTAACTGTTGATTTTAATCCAGGAATTGGCATTGCTAATGCATCATCAAATGGAATTAGTGCTGATATATTTATTTTAAAATTAACATCAGCAGGTGTTTTTGCCTATGTAAAAACTATCGGCGGGACAAGTTCCGATGAAGCTATTTCTATAGAAATTGATAATTTAGACAACGTTTATTTTACAGGGCGTTTTAGAGGGACCGTTGATTTTGACCCGGGAATTCTAGTCGCAAATCTTTCTTCTGGAGCTAATGGCGGAACATATGTTTGTAAACTAAATAGTTTAGGGACTTATGTTTGGGCAAAAAGATTCCAAAATCTAAATGTTAGTGGAACAGGGACAGATGGATATTATGATTTTGGAAATTCTATTTGTGTTGATAGTTATTTCAATGTTCATATTGTTGGCGAATTTAAGTGGAATGTTGATTTTGATCCAGGTCCAAATTCTTATGTATTAATAACTTCACCGACATCATTCTCAAACACTTTTTATGTGAAATTAGATATCAATGGAGATTTTTTAAATGCACATAATTTTGCTGCTGGTGCACCATCAATGGTAATTGATACATTTGATAATTTATATTTGTCTGGACATTTCACCACGAATTCAACAGATTTTGACCCTGGATCTGGCAATGTCTCCTTAAGTGGTCCAGGTTCTCTCTATATAAGAAAAACTGATTCAAATTCAAATCTTGCATGGGTAATTAATACTGGCGGACCAGGTACAAATTCATGGATAAAAAAAATTACACTTGATAATTCAAATAATATTTATGTTTCATCCTATTTCACCAACACTATTGATTTAGACCCAAGTATTGCAATTAACAATGTCACAAGTATGGGGATAAGTGGAAATAAAAATATTTTTATTTCCAAATTTAGTGACCAAGGAAATTTCATTTATGGACTTAGCTACGGATCTTCTGTATCTAATAATGAATTAAGTTCTATCACAGTTGATAATAATTCTTCAATCATTTCCGCAGGCTGGTACTCTCCAACTCAAAGTTGTGATTTCGATCCAAGTGCAAGCGTGTATAACTTATCAGGAGGTAATAATTTTTTACAAAAACTCGGACAATGTACTCCAAATTCATCAACAATTACTACCGTTAATTGCCAAACATATACAGCACCGGATAACCAAGTTTATACTCAAAGTGGTCAATATTTAGCTACGATTCCAAATGCTTCAGGATGTGATAGTATTATAACGATTAACCTAACAATCAATACAAATACAACAAATACTATTTCACCTATTGTTTGCGAAAGTTACACGGCCCCAGACAATCAAGTTTATACCCAAAGTGGT
>CAIKXD010000120.1 GCA_903831265.1 uncultured Bacteroidota bacterium | reverse complement strand
GTGCCAATTTGCCAATTTTTCAATTTGCCAATTTGCCAATGTGCCAATTTGCCAATTCAATTTGAAAATTTGAAAATGTGATAATTTGAAAATGAATTTTTTCTCTGCGTTTTCTGCGACTTCTTTGCTCACTTTGCCTTTAGGTATAATGTGCCAATTTGCCAATTGAGCGGTGTGCCAATTCGAATGCTTATGATGTGGTGTGTCATCGTGAAACAGCCAACGAGAGTGATAATACAGCACAAATCTTCGCTGTTGAAGCGATCCCACCACTTTGAGCACAATGCCCATTAAAACGCTTTTCGAATGCTTATGGTGTGGTGTGTCATCGTGAAACAGCAGACGAAAACAACCTTTTTGCAGGAAGCTTCGCTGTTGAAGCGATCCCGCCACTTTTAGCACAATGCCCATTAAAACGCTTTTCGAATGCTTATGATGTGGTGTGTCATCGTGAAACAGCCAACGGAAACAACCTTTGAGCAAAATGTTTCGCTGTTGAAGCGATCCCACCACTTTGAGCACAATGCCCATTAAAACGCTTTTCGAATGCATATGATGTGGTGTGTGATCGTGAAACAGCAGACGAAAACAACCTTTTTGCAGGAAGTTTCGCTGTTGAAGCGATCCCACCACTTTGAGCACAATGCCCATTAAAACGCTTTTCGAATGCTTATGTTGTGGTGTGTCATCGTGAAACAGCTAACGAGAGTAATAATACAGTACAAAGTTTCGCTGTTGAAACGATCCCACCACTTTGAGCAGAATGCCCATTAAAACGTCCTTCGAACTTTCTAGCGCGATTCTTCCGAATCCTCCTGCTAAACAACTGCTTAATTTTTTATGCAAATCGTTATTTTAACTTCAATCAAAACAAAGCTATTTGCTCCACAATTTTTGCTTTGAGAAAATGATTTTCGATGATATCTCTCTTAGAAATATAATACGTAAAACATTTTTTTATATTTACTGTTTTTAAAGTTTAAACCCGCCAAAATGAAAAAAATTGCCTTCTTATTCTTAATCGCATTAAGTTTAAATGCCGCTGCTCAAACAGCAAACAACCTCTATGGTATTGTGCGTAAAAACTATTACACCAATATCGTTTCTCCCTTCGATTCAACATTAATTTGGCAACAGTTTGATTCAGCAACAATCCGTTTAGGCTACACAGATCCTTCTTTAGGGTTCATCAACAACAGAGGTCCTTTTACTTACAACCAAGCAGTTAATTTAACTGGCGCTGCGCTAAATCCTTATGATAGTACCTTTGTGTTTCTTAGTGGCTATGGTTTAAACACCTTCGATTTAAATCAAGGCAATATTACAGTTCAGGCACCTCTTTATAACCCTATTGCTCCAAGCTATTTCGATAATTTTAGATTTAATAATGCCGATAGCACCATGTATGGCCTAGCACGCAGAAATACTTTTGACTCATTAACTTGGCAAACTGTTGGTGAAATTTATTTGGCTAAACTCAACTCTCAAAATGGATTAATAACACAAATTTCTGCTAGTTCTGTTGGACAAGGTTTTGCTTTATCAGGAAGCGCCATCGACCCCTATCAAATGGTTTTTTATTACTCAACTGGAAGTAATTTAGTTGGTTTAGATCTATATAATGGTTCAATTTTTAGCAATGTTCCAATGTTAATTGCTAATGGCGATTATTTCGATAATTTTACTTATAGTTGCGCAGATACATCGCTTTATGGACTCATACGTACAAATTATTTTTCTTATATAGTCGATTCAGCATTTCCTCTAGACTCATTTCAAATGTTAGATTCAGCAACGGTTAGGTTAGGAAAAATTAATCCTAGCACGGGTGTTGTTACAACGATATCACCCTATTCAATTTCGCAAGGTGGTTATTCTTTAAATGCTGGTGCAGCTATTGATCCTGATGCAATGATTTATTACTACAACAATGGGGTTAATTTAATTGGTGTTTCATTAATAACCGGAACAGTTGTAAGCGCTGTTACATTGGCCTTTGAAGATGGAATGTATTTTGACCTGATGAGAAACTTTGAAAATTGTAAAAGTGCAAGATCCATGCGTTTGAGCCCTGCTGCAACGGTAGCAGAAATTAATTCAAATCAAAAAGCATTTGTTTATCCTAACCCTAGTGACGGAATTTTTACTGTAAAAAGTAACTTTTTAATGAAACAAATAACAGTAACAGCCATTGATGGTAAAATTTTACAGGTGCAAAATTCTAATAGCAATCAAACAACAATCAATTTAGAAACGCTCGATAAAGGAATTTACTTTCTAACTTTGGTAGGCATGAACAACCAGGTTGAAGTAAAAAAGGTAATCATAAATTAAGCAATTTTTTTAAGGCCAGTTCTTCACAAATTCTTCTGCAGTATTTTTTATAAAACACATGTAGCGGTTAATGCATAGTTTAATTAAAGCTTCAAAATTTTGAAGTTCGTTTGGTTAAAAATAAAGTGTAAATATCGCCAACATGGCTAATTGCGCTTGTTTTGTTTGCGTATGCGCTGCTGAAGCTATAATTTAAAAAAAACATTAGTTGAATAATTTTTAAAGGTTTCATTTATTGTAAAAAAGACCAACCAAGCGCTCTTTTTTATTTGGTTTAAAATATTGCTATAACATCGCATAATCTTAACTTTGTAAAAAAAATAATATAATGATTTTATCAGAACCCAACATCGATATACAAGCCTTTAAAGAAGCCATTTCAGCTGGTATTCCTAGCATATTGCCTGTTCTAAAGCCGTATGATACAAATATCAATCATGCGCCAAAAAGAAAAGAAATTCTTAACCCAACCGATAAAAAGTTAGCCATTAAAAATGCATTAAGATATTTTGATTCAAGCCATCATCCTATCCTAGCTAAAGAATTTTCAGAGGAATTAAAAACCTACGGACGCATTTATATGTATCGCTTTCGTCCCGATTACAAAATTTTTGCGCGCCCCATTGAATCATATCCGGCAAAATCAAAACAAGCAGCAGCCATTATGCTCATGTTGCAAAATAACTTAGACGATGCGGTAGCACAGCATCCTCACGAGTTAATTACCTATGGAGGCAATGGCTCTGTATTTCAAAATTGGGCGCAGTATTTATTAACCATGCAATATTTGTCGCAAATGACAGATGAACAAACCTTAGTGCTTTATTCGGGGCACCCTATGGGTTTATTTCCTTCGCATATAAATGCGCCCCGCGTGGTAGTTACCAATGGCATGATGATTCCTAATTATAGCAAACCTGATGATTGGGAAAAGTTTAATGCACTTGGAGTAACCCAATACGGACAAATGACCGCAGGTTCCTTTATGTACATTGGTCCCCAAGGCATTGTGCATGGTACAACAATTACAGTGCTCAATGCAGCGCGCATGTATCGTAAAAACAATGCTTCCATCAATGAAAATGAAATTATGCTTTTTGTAACCGCAGGTTTGGGCGGTATGAGTGGCGCACAGCCAAAAGCAGCTAAAATAGCAGGCGTAATTAGTATAACTGCCGAAATAAATCCTAAAGCAGCCTATAAAAGATTTGATCAGGGTTGGGTAGATGTCATCTGCGAAAGCTTAAATGAAGTTATGCAAACTGTGGCCAATGCCCGCCAAAATAAAGAAGCTACCTCTATTGCCTACATTGGAAATATTGTTGAATTGTGGGAGTTTATCGATAAAAATAATATTAAGGTAGAGTTAGGGAGCGATCAGTCATCTTTACACAATCCATGGGCTGGAGGGTACTATCCTGCTGGCTTTAGTTATCAGGAAAGCAACCGCATGATGGCCGATGAACCCGAAAAATTTAAAAAAGAAATACAGAGCACACTTCGCAGACATGCCAACGCAATTAATAATTTACACGCCAAAGGCATGTACTTTTTTGATTATGGCAATGCCTTTTTGTTGGAAGCAAGTCGTGCTGGCGCAGCTATTTTAAAAGCAGATGGTACATTTAAATATCCATCTTACATTCAAGATATTTTAGGCCCAATGTGTTTCGATTATGGGTTTGGACCTTTCCGTTGGGTCTGTGCTTCGGGCAAAGCCGAAGATTTAGCCACTACCGATGCTATAGCTGCTGAAGTGTTAGAAGAAATTTTTAAAACAGCGCCTGATGAAATTAAACAGCAATTAAATGATAACATTATATGGATAAAAGCCGCTAATGATAATAAGATGGTGGTGGGTTCTCAGGCACGCATTTTATATGCCGATGCCGAAGGAAGAGTGAAAATTGCTGCCGCCTTTAATAAAGCCATTAAAGATGGTAAAATTAGTGCACCAGTTGTTTTAGGAAGAGATCATCATGATGTTTCAGGCACCGATTCGCCCTACAGAGAAACCTCAAATATTTATGATGGCTCAAGCTTTACAGCCGATATGGCCGTGCAAAATTTTGTGGGTGATTCTTTCCGCGGTGCTACCTGGGTATCGCTGCACAATGGAGGTGGCGTTGGCTGGGGCGAAGTAGTCAATGGTGGTTTTGGCATGGTGCTCGATGGGAGCGAGGCTTGTAATGAAAGATTGCACTCCATGTTATTTTGGGATGTAAACAACGGTATCGCCCGCAGAAGTTGGGCAAGAAATAAAGAAGCCATCTTTGCCATCAAAAGAGAAATGGAACGCACACCACAATTAAAAGTTACGCTGCCAAATATGGTAGATGATAACTTATTAGAAGGGTTGGCGTATTAATTAGGGCTGTTAGGTAAATTCTTTGGGTGTTCCCCAGCCTCTGGCTGTGGCGCGCTTTCCGTTATTATCTTTTTAAATAAGCAAGCGCAAAAGCCAACGCATTTAAAAAGGATAACCACTTCAATCGCTAACACAATTTAAATACAAATTTGCACTGGCGCGAGTCTTCTATACTGGCGGGAGCTATACTGGCGCGAGTCTTCCGACTCGTGCCAACTCATCATTAAAACAAAGCCCATTAGAATTTCCACGCTTAAAATTTAATCTATCAAATCAATATCAAACAAACCTTTCTCACCACAATAATTCATAGCACTACTATAAACAAAATCCTCTGCTTTATTAACAAAACCTGCCTTTACAGGATTTTGATGAATATAATCCAAGCGTTGCTCTATCATTTCACTGCTGATCAACTCAACAGGGTGATTTCCTTCCTGCCAAAATTGATATTTAGTATTATGTGAATTTTGTAATCCTTTCTCTTCAAACATTTTTAGCAACCAATCTTTTCTACTTTCTTGGTCGTTTTCCATCAAAGCACCAATAAGTTTAAAGGAGGTAAATTTCTTCAAATCTCGCATAATGCCTGATAATTCATTGGTACCCTTTTGGGATATAATCATGTGTATATGATTGGTCATAATCACATATGCATGTATAGCCAGGCCTTTTTCTTTCTGACAGTAAACAAAACTTTCAATCATTAAGTCTCTGTAAATATTTCGTGTGAAAACATCGGCCCAATTTACAACCGTATAGGTGATGAAATAAAGACCATCAGGGTTTTTAAATTTGTATTTACTGCTCATAATGCAAAGCTAAAAGATTTTGAGAAATGAATTGAGTTTGGTTGAATGATTTAGAGGCACGAGTCTGAAGACTCGCGCCAGTTAGGGTTTTTGAGAAATGAATAAAGTTTGGTTGAATGATTTGGAGGCACGAGTCTGAAGACTCGCGCCAGTTACGTTAAAGATTTTGAGAAATGAATAAAGTTTGGTTGAATGATTTTAGAGGCACGAGTCTGAAGTCTCGCGCCAGTTAGGGCCAGTTAGGGCAGTTAATTCAATCCAAAATAGTCCTGTAGCATTTGATATTATTGAAAAATTTTGTTGACCAACGATTCCAGTTGCATAATTTGGGTTAAAATACCCACCTTTGCCTTGTCCTAAAATGCGAATTGCAATTCAATGAAAAAAATACAATACTTGAGCATAATATTCTTTAGTGGACTAATTGCATGCAATAATCCTAAAAATGATGTAGAAAAAGTAATTGTCAATAAAGAGATTAATAAGGTTCAAATTAATCATAAGAATGTAATAAAATACAAAACAAGCGCACCAACTAACTCAACTGTAAATACCAGCAATAAATTGCTTTCGGTGAGTAAACAATCAAAAAGAATTGCCAAATTTAAAGAGGAGGTCTTCCTTACAGAAGGTATTGCCCGAGCAGAGCAAAACAATATCATTCCTGGGTTTGTAAGCAGTAGCTTTCATAAAATAGGAAATAACTATTACTTTACAAGGAAGGTTAAACAAGATGAAGATAGGAGCGTAGGCTGCAGTGGCGGTGGAAACGAATTGTCTTTTACGGTTGTAAATCCTAAGGATTCCTTTTTGATAGAAAACGAAAGCTTGAAAGACTTAAATTTCAGATATCAAATTATAGGAGGAATTTATTCGGAGGAAGGAGTTGTTTTAAATAAAGGAAAAGTAAAGGGAATATTATTGCCTGATAATAATTGGCAAATAGAAATTAACGTATGGTTTAAAATGAAGGATTTGCAATTACATAAAGAGATTGAAAGGCAAGTAATTATAAATGATAAATTTGTATTGTAAGTCACAGGTGCAAGTGTTCATGTGTGCCAGTGTTGTTTTTAGAAATGAATTGAGTTTGGTTGAATGATTTGGAGGCACGAGTCTGAAGACTCGCGCCAGTTAAAATTGAGTTTGGTTGAATGATTTGGAGGCACGAGTCTGAAGACTCGCGCCAGTTAGTTTTGCTCGCGCCAGTTAGAATGATTTAGAGGCACGAGTCTGAAGACTCGCGCCAGTTAGGGTCAGTTGACAAAATGGGAGTAAGTGATTGAAATTGAAGCGAAATTATTTGAGTAGATCTCTAATACGGAATAGGTGTTAAACTCCCCGGCCTAATTTTTTAAAGGCCTTTAGTACAATTTTAACATCCTGCCAAACAGTATAATCTTTGCTGTATAATAAATTCAACTTATTAGTATTAGTGATGTTGGTTTTTATTTTTAACACATCAGTGGGCGATAAAACTCCTTTCTTAATTATGGGTAAAGGCTTTAAAATGGGCTCTTCTAGCTGCTGTTTGGCATTGTATCCAACCCACGATTTTAATCCAAAAAATACAGCAATAACATTTTTAATAAAACCCAACTTTTGCTCTACAACTAGTAATAAAAAAGGTAGTAAGGGAAACATTAATAAGGATGCAAAAATATCAAACAACCTTTTATTACGCTTGTTTTCGGGTTTGGCTATAGAGTTAATATCAATAACATACAAGTCGCCCGCACTGTCTATACTATTGCTGCCAACTAAAAATAAACTCTCGGGAGGTGCAATTTTAAAGTCAACATTAGTTTGCACCAACCTGCTCATTAATTCAATAATTTTTTGAGAACTTAGGTCTTTGGCACAAAAAATAATTTCATCTACCTTATGAATCATGATACTTTCCTCTAATTGCGATAGACTTCCTGTAAAGTAATCAGGATATTTTTCCCACTGTTCATCAACACTTAAAAACAAAATCGATGAAGGCACAATACTTGTTTTTTCCAACAATTCAGCTACTCTTTTTGATTCTTCATAATTGCCAACAATTAAAAATCGCTTATGCTGGGCACTGCCTATTTTATAGCCATCAAATTTTAAACTGTGTAATAAAAAACGCAGTAACAAACTAATGATTATTGCAGCTGTGGCTCCCAATAAAATAATTGCACGAGAAAAACGTAAGTCTTCTGGAATAAGTGCATAGGCAACTAATATCAATGCAGTGCCAATGGTATAACCTTTTATAATTTTAATTAATTTAATAGGTTTGTCATATCCTCCCAAAATCCAAACAGTAACAAGCCATATAATAATGTAAACTGGAATAATTAAAGATAACAAAGCCTCTGGATATTTACCGCCTTCAATATATTTTACATTTTTTTCCCAATAGTTAACTAAACAATAAAGGGCACTATAAATTAAGCTTGCTTCGGCACTGGGCAACAATAGTCTTTTTATAAAACGCGTAGCAATAGCAGCACCTGCGCGCAAATAAATGGCAATATTAATGAGTAACGAAAATAAATTCGCATTTTTATCGCTAAAATGTTTGCGTGCAAAAATGACCATGGCCTTGTAAAAAACAAACACATAGTTTACACTACTTTTTTTAGTGCTCTCGCCTTTGTAATGAATAATACTTGTCCCCGGAAAATAATAATTCTTATAGCCTCCCTTAATGATACGATAACTTAGATCGATATCTTCTCCATACATAAAAAACGCTTCATCCAACAAACCTACTTTGTCTAAAACACTTTTACGCATCAACATAAAAGCCCCCGAAAGTATTTCTACTTCATGTGTTTTTTCTTTATCTAAATAGCCTAAATGATATTTGCCAAATAGTTTACTCTGCGGAAACAAAAACGAGAGCCCAAATATTTTATAAAAAGCAACAGAAGGTGTTGGCAATCCTCGTTTCGACTCAGGTAAAAAATTACCTTTTCCATCAATCATTTTAACGCCTAAACCTCCAGCATCATCATGCTGATCCATAAAATCAACCACCTTTTTAAAGGTATCTTCTTCTACAACCGTATCTGGATTAAGTAATAAACAATACGCGCCTTTGGCAATTTTTAAGGCTTGGTTATTGGCAAACGAAAATCCTGTATTTTGTTTGTTGGCAATCATTAAAAACTCAGGGAATTTATGCTGTACCATCGCTACAGAGCCATCTACCGAATTATTATCAACAACAATCACCTCGCCCTGCACGTGCTGCAAAGCCTTTTTAACCGAATGCAAGCACTGCTCTAAAAAGTAGGCTACGTTGTAGTTAACTATGATTACGGTTATTTTTATCACCTATATTGTTGTAATTTTTTAATTTATGAACCAAGTAATTGAAGTAGATTAACTCTAAAAATTAAATTTTAGTGTGTAAAAATTCAATTAAACTTTCATATAGCTTTTACGATTGTGTTTCCAACTACTATTTTCATGAGTAGCTTCAGCAACAACTTTATCATTTTTAAAATCAGCCATAGCAATACTTGCTGCAATGGCAGCAATTTCATTTTCTTCTTCAGTCATTACTGGTTTTAAACTATCGGGTTTAAAATAATGCTTCACAAAATGGGTGTCAAAATTACCTGAAATAAAGGCTTCGTGTTGCATCACAAAATTACAAAATGGCAAAGTTGTTTCTACTCCCGAAATATGATAATCATTAATGGCCCTAATCATTCTCAGTCTAGCTTCTTCTCTGTCTTTACCAAAGGTAATTAACTTGGCAATCATTGGGTCGTAATAAATAGGAATTTGCATGCCTTCTTCAAAACCATCATCAACACGAATGCCCAAACCTTGGGGTGTTTTATAGGTATGCAAGGTGCCAATATCTGGTAAGAAATTGTTCAAAGGATCTTCGGCATATACTCTTACTTCAATACTATGGCCCTTAATTTTTAAATCATCTTGCGTAAAACTTAACTTTTCTCCTCGCGCTACATTAATTTGTTCTTTCACTAAATCGAGTCCTGTAATTTGCTCTGTAACAGGATGCTCAACTTGTAGGCGGGTGTTCATTTCTAAGAAATAAAAATTCTTATTTTCGTCTAATAAAAATTCAACTGTTCCCGCGCCAATATAATCACATGCTTTGGCCACATTTACCGCACATTCGCCCATCGCTTTTCTAATCTCGGGTGTTAATACACTCGAAGGTGCTTCTTCAATTACTTTTTGATGTCTTCTTTGCACCGAACATTCACGCTCAAACAAATAAACAATATTACCATGTGTATCGCCCAATACTTGTATTTCAATATGTCTTGGACCAGCCACATAGCGTTCTATAAAAACTGCACCATTCCCAAAAGCCGAGATTGCCTCACTAACAGCCAATTTCATTTGCTCTTCAAAATCTTCAACACGCTCCACAATACGCATGCCTTTTCCTCCACCACCTGCAGATGCTTTAACCAAAATGGGAAATCCAACTTCAATCGCTGTTTTCTTTGCTACTTCTATGTCATCAATAGCGCCATCGGTGCCAGGTACCATTGGAATGTTATACCTTTTGGCAGCAGCTTTGGCGCTTAATTTATCGCCCATTATATTCATCGATTCGGCAGATGGACCAATAAAAGTTAATCCTGCTTCCTTTACCATGTTGGCAAAATTGGCATTTTCCGACAAAAAACCGTAGCCAGGATGTATGCCATCTACACCTAACTTTTTTGAAACTTCAATTATTTTTTTACCGTCTAAATAACTTTGTGAAGATGCTGGTGGACCAATGCAAACGGCTTCATCTGCATATTTTACATGTGGCGAATTTCTATCGGCCTCACTGAATACAGCTACCGTTTTAATACCCATTTCTCGGCAACTTCTCATCACTCTCAGCGCAATTTCTCCGCGGTTTGCAATTAAAATCTTATTCATAATTTAATTCCTTTTTTACTTTGCAAAGCTAATAATATCATTCTTATAACCATAAAATGATCACCTAAATCAATCCTGCTTTTTCTCTACGTGTATAATCAACAATTAAAGCATAATACCAAACTACACCAAGCGCATAGAGCGCAGCAGTTATCAAAAATATATATACGTACGCAATACCCGACTGGCGTAATACCTTAAAAATTATTGAGCTTATAAACCAACTACCACTCCATATAGCCGCTGTAAGCGCACTTACCATTTCCTGATTTTTTTTACCTACATAGTTCATAACAAGTTCCGATGTCATTGGTCCGGCCATGTTCATTAATGGCTGGCGCAATAAAAAACACAACATGGCCAAATAAACTGCTATGGTTAACTGTGCGTAAAACTGAGTGGTAGCAAGTAAAATGAGTGCCAATACTGCAAAAGACTGTGTGGCAGGAATGGCTAATTTATATCCAATCGACTTTTTTACATATGGCACTAACATGGCTGCTATGGCCACTAATATAGAGGCTATACTGTTTAATAATGAAAACTGATCGGTACCTAAATGGTGCACATTAAAAAAGAATATACTTATAAAAGGGATGGTTAAACCTGCGCCTACTGCTATAATAAGGGTAGGGATGAGCGCTTTAATAATGATAAACCAATCCAGTTTTCTGATATCAATCCTACTACCTTCGTAGGCGGGCAGATATTCTGTAATTCTTATTTTATGCAAAAAATAAAGACTAATAAACCCACTAAATGCTAAAAACAAAAGGATGTTTCTTTCATTAAAAATAACAGGGTTAATCATATACAACACCCAAATTATAATACCACTAACAATTCCGCCAAAACTATAGGTAGAGTAGCTTAATGATATTGCTCCTGTTTGATTTGAAGCATTACTATTTCTTAAAATATAAGGCATCACCGGAATTTGAATAAAGGTAAAACCCATTCCCCAAAGCAATTGATAAAAATAGAGCCATTGGTTCCAATGATACATGGTGGCCAAAATGATCATCACAGAGGCGGTGGGCACTACAATACACGAAATAACAAAAAGAGGTTTTATATTTCGGCCTTTTAAATACATGCCCATAGGCACGGCCAATAAAAGCACACCTAAAAAACGAAAAGAAATATAACCTGCACTTTCGTAATCGCTATAGCCGCATTTTTGCATATATATCAATTGAATACTCAAAAATGCAACATTAATAAGTTGAATAAAAAACTCAGCAATAATTACATTAATAACCGACTTTTCTATCTTGCCATAATCGGTAAAATACTTATGCCATACATTAGAAAATTGTGTTGTAAGATTCACCACTGTTTAGTTTAAAAGCGCTTTCATAATAAATGGCAATATGGCATTTCTGTTGGTATTAATATCAAACCAAGTGTATTCCTTATCTCTTTTGAACCATGTAAGCTGCCTTTTAGCGTAGTTTCTGGAGTTTTGTTTTATTTTATCTACCGCTTCTGTGTAGCTGTAATTGCCCTCAAAATAATCGAAAAACTCTTTGTAGCCTACTGTTTGCAATGCGTTACTATCTTTAAGATGATAATAAGCCAGCGCTTCATCCTCAAGGCCATTAACTATCATATGGTCAACTCTATTATTAATGCGCTCGTAAAGCAGTTCGCGGTCCATTGTCAAACATATTTTCAAAATGTTGAATGGTCTTTGTTTGACTTTTCCTTTCAAAAAAAAATGCATGTTTTTACCACTTGATTGATTAATTTCAATGGCACGTATCAATCTTTGCGGGTTGTTTATATCTACTTTTTGTGAATAATCTGGGTCTAATTGTATAAGCATCTGCTGTAAGGCTTTTATCCCATTATTTTTTAAAACTAGATCTAGTTCAGCTCTAACAGCAGGGTCGGAGGGAGGTGCGTCATCAAATCCATGGCATAAGGCATCAATATATAAACCTGAACCTCCCGTTAGCACCAATTGTTGATGCTGCATAAACTTTAAGTTGCACAGTGCTAAAGCTTCTTGCTCAAATTGAGCGGCAGTGTAATTTTCTTTAACATGAATATGATTAATGAAATGATGCTGGCATGCTGCTAATTCTTTAGCAGTTGGCTTTGCAGTGCCTATAGTTAACTCTTTATAAAATTGCCTCGAATCGGCAGAAATAATTTCTGTTTTTAAGTGCTGCGCTAATTCTACACTAAATGCAGTTTTGCCCACCGCAGTTGGACCAGCAATTACTACTAGTGTGGGATACATAATTTTCTTCTAATAGTCTTCTGATGCCTCACTGCTATAACCACCAAATGATTCTTCATCACCATCGCCAAAAGAAGCACCAAATTCATCATCTTCCGATGATTCTTTTTCTGTTTCCTCTTCGCCTTCATCTCCAAATCCTTCTTCAATATCTGCTTCTTCAATATAGTTAACCTCTTCTTCTACTTCAACATCATCTTCTTCTATGTCATCATCTTCGGCTAAAACTATAATAGGCTCTATTTCCTTTTTAACACCTGGTTTTCTGCCTCTTTTGCTTTTGGTAGGGTTTTCATCATCATCATCACTAGGTGCAGGAACATGTATAATTTTATATTGCTTTGGCGAAGTACCAGACGATTTTACACAAAGTGGGTATTCCTTTTTAGGCTCAGGTTGTGTAATTTTTATAAGTTCAATTAAAAACGACCATTGCACATTTAAATCGTAGATAAATAAGAACCTTTGATGCGGTGCATCCACAAAATCACAAATTACTCTTTTAGATAAATTGGCTGCAGTGCCATCTTTTTTCTTTGTTAAATCTCTGCCTTTTCTCCATAAATCATCGCTCATGTAAAATGCACATTCGTGAATTGTATCAAAACCAATGGCATTTAAAATGGCAAATTTAAAATCCTCAAACGTTTGTATCGTTTTTATATCGATATCTCTGTAAACATCATCAAAATCTTCAAACTGAATTCTAAATTTATATATCATATAATTACTTTGTTCTATGTTAAATTAATTGCAAAATAAATAGCTTATTTCAATAATTCCTATAATTAAAAATAATAGTTACTTTTTTGTTGGCTGTTCTTCATTTTTCGTAAAATTAGTAAAATGATGTTAATGATTCAAAATCAAATTAAAAATATAAAAGTTCATAATTCTTACATGAAATAAAATCAAATATTTTACTAAAAACGGCCACTAATGAATAAAAATTATACATATATTTCCTTAGCAAGAGCTGTAAAATCCATACCATCAAAGGTGCCCGAACTCATCATTAGCAGATTGCTATTGGCTGTATTTATTTTCAACAAATGTGCTCTTAATTTATTTACATCGGTATAAACACTCAGATTATTACCCGCACCAAATGCATTTAATATTTGCTCTTCTGTAATTTCTTTCAACTTTTTATGCGCAATTGTATGTGGATTAAAATAAACAATAGCTTCATCTGCAGTCTTCATGGCATCTTTATATTCTAATAAAAATTGTTCATTTAAACTGCTAAACGTATGTAATTCCATACAAGCTATTAAATTTCTTTCTGGGAATTGCTGCTTAACTGCGGCAGTTGTGGCTTTTAATTTTGATGGAGAATGCGCAAAGTCTTTATAAAAAACCGAGTGAGCTGTTTCAAAAACTATTTCTAATCTTTTTGCTGCACCTTCAAAACTTGTTATGGCTTCATAAAATTGTGCATCATTTAATCCTAATTGATTGCAAACAATACGTGCGCCATTTAAATTTGTTAAGTTATGATTCCCAAATACTTTTAACCTCACTTTATGTTGATCAATTATCAAACTGGTAATACCATTTTCGTTGCTATGCGCAGGAACCGAATAAGGAAATTTTATAATATCATTTCTTCCTGCTAATGCCAGTTTTTTCACTTCAATATCGTCCTCGGCAAAAACAAGAACACCATTTTTAGAAATCAAATCAATAAAAATTTTAAACTGCTCTAAGTAATTTTCGAAGGTTGGAAATACATTGATGTGATCCCAAGCAATACCACTCAATAACGCTATATTTGGGTGATATAAGTGAAATTTAGGCCTTCTGTCGATAGGTGAGGAAAGATATTCATCGCCTTCAATAATGGCAATACTTGTATTGTCCGATAACTTCACCATAGTGTCAAAACCCTTTAATTGTGCACCAACCATATAATCACAATCAATTTTATGATAATGTAACACATGCAAAATCATAGCTGTTATGGTTGTTTTACCATGACTGCCGCCAATAACTACTCTGGTTTTATTTTTTGTTTGCTCGTAAATATACTCTGGATAAGAGAATATTTTTAAACCTAAAGATTTTGCTTTTTGTAATTCTGGATTATCCTCACGAGCATGCATGCCAAGAATCACAGCATCTAGATCTGAGGTTATTTTATCAGTAAACCAACCAATTTCGCTTGGTAATATGCCAGCATTTTTAAGTCTTGATAACGAAGGCTCCGCAATTTCATCATCTGAACCTGAAACATTATAACCTTTCTTATGCATAGCCAATGCTAAATTATGCATGGCACTCCCGCCAACGGCAATAAAATGAACCTTCATGTAATTAACTTTTTAATGTTTAAAATTACGCTAACTTAAAGGTTTATGTAACTCTTAAAATACACACCTTTACGAAGTTTCAAACAAGTGAAAGTTAATCGCTAATTAATTAAATTATGAAATTACACTCAATACATGCTGGCATGTTTAAACTAGATGGTGGCGCTATGTTTGGCGTGGTGCCAAAATCGATGTGGAATAAATTAAATCCATCGGATGCAAATAACATGTGTTCATGGGCCATGCGCTGTTTATTAATTGAGGATGGAAACAGATTAATTCTTGTTGATAATGGAATGGGCAATAAACAAGATGAAAAGTTTTTTGGTCATTATTATTTACATGGCAATTATTCATTGGAGCAATCACTAGCAGATAAAGGATTTGCATTAGAAGATATTACCGATGTTTTTTTAACCCATCTTCATTTTGATCATTGCGGTGGAAGTATTACCAAAAATAAGCATAACAATTTATTAGAACCAACATTTAAAAATGCAACCTATTGGAGCCACAGTAAACACTGGGAATGGGCTGTAAAGCCTAATGCCAGAGAAAAAGCATCTTTTTTAAAAGAAAACATTTTGCCTATTCAGGAAAGTGGACAATTGAAATTTTTTGATTTAGAGAATAACCTTCCGGTATTTTTTAATGCCGAAATTGTAAGCGGACATACAGAAAGTATGATGCTGCCTTCGATAAAATATAAGGATTATACCATTTTATTTGTTGCCGATTTATTGCCTTCGGCTGCTCATATTCCAATACCATTTATTATGGCTTATGATACACGTCCTTTATTAACATTAAATGAAAAAGAAAAAATATTGACGCAAGCTGCAGCCAATAACACGGTATTGTTTTTTGAGCATGACCCTGCAATCGAGTGCTGTAATTTAATACTCACCGAAAAAGGTGTTAGACCTAATCAAACTTTTAACCTAAACATTTTATAAATGCGTGTAATTGGCGAAATAGCTCATCCAGAATTAAGAATTACCATCTTTTACATGAATCAGAAATACCTTGTTAAATTTGAAAAAAATGGTTTAGAACAAACATACAAAATCAGCGAATTTGATTATGCAATACAGTCTGTAGAGCAACTGAAAATGGCTATCACCGAAAACTTTATTGATAGAGTATCATTTTTATTTGCCGAAATGAATAAATCATTATCTGAAGCCTTGAAAGAATTCTCTTAAGTTTTAAGTATAATGCAATGTGTATGGGTTATATGCATAACTCAATTAATGAAAAAATAAAAAATGAACACATTAAATGTGTGTATTAATGCAATGGAAAACAAAAATAAATCAATTGGCAAAAGTGATAAGAAAGTTTTAGTGATTGAAGGAGATTTTATTAATTCGTTTATGTTAAAGCAGTTTCTTGACAACGATTTTAAAATGCTTTATGCAAGAGATTCGCATGAAGTTGTTAAAATTATGAATG
>CAIKXD010000119.1 GCA_903831265.1 uncultured Bacteroidota bacterium | reverse complement strand
CTTATGATATATTTTTTTTCAACTTTACATTAAGTTTAAAAAACAATTTTATTGAAAACCTGTTGAAAAATTAATTAATTCCTTAGCCTATGCTATATCTATCAACTAAAATGAATACAAAAAAGGCAATTATTTTCACGATTCTATTGCTAAATTTGTTTAACTTTTGCGTGGCTCAAACATGCAGTCCAAACGGTAATTTAATCATATTTTCAAATTATGATGGCGGTCAATTAAATATCAATGTAGATGTAAATATTCCTAATCTTAAAATTGGAATCGTATCTTATGAAAGTGCTGAAATAGTTGTATCTGGGGCTTTTGCAAGTAATGTAACGGAAGTTATTTACGCAGGTATTCAAGGCACAAATAATAATTGCGGGCCCAGTATTCCTAACACAACAATTACTGGGGTTCCAATTTCCAATTATAGCATCTTAACAGCACCACCGGTAACTTCAAGTAATCCGAATGGTTATAACTTTGGCATTATATGTGGTTATAGCTGTGATATCAATTCTTCACAAGGCGGATGCAATACCATCGATCAAATTGTAAATTATTTTAACGTCAATCTTGGTGGAACTTTATATGCGTTGAGTGTACAATATAACTGCTGGGTTAACGCTACCACATACACTGTTTCTGGGTTGTCAGGTGTTTGTTGTTCTTTGCCTTTATTAACCCCAACAGCCGATTTTACCTTAACAAGTGATACAATTTGTGTTGGTGATTGTATCAATTTAACTGATGCGTCTTCAAACAACCCTACTTCGTGGAATTGGGCTATGACAGGTGCCTCAACTGCCACTTCATCACTACAAAATCCTACAAATATTTGCTACAATACCGCAGGCAATTATACTATTACTTTAACCGCAAGTAATGCTAATGGTGCCGATACTGAAACTCAGAATTTGGTTGTACTTGCAAATCCAACTGCATCAATTTCATATGCAGGTAGCCCCTATAATGGAGCACTTTCAGCACCACAACCTGTAAATCAAGCTGGTGTTGGAGGTGGTGTATATACTGCAAATCCAACGGGGTTAAATATTAACCCAACAACAGGTCAAGTAACACCTTCTTTAAGCACTCCAGGTACTTACACTGTAACATATACTATTGCAGCAAGCGGCAACTGTAGCGGGTTTTCAACTACTGCGTCAATCACTATTAACGCACCTTCAGGTGGTTTTAACTGCGATCCTAATGGCAATGTAATTATATTTACAAACTATGACGGTGGTGAATTAAATATTAATGTTGATCAAAATATTCCTAACCTAAAAATTGGAATTTGTACCTACGAACCTGTAAAAGTAACCATTAGCGGTGCTTTTGCTGCTAATGTAGCACAAGTATTGTATGCTGGTTTTAACTCAACACAAAATAATAATAATTGCTCAATAGGTAATTTCCCAACACAAATTATTGGTGTTCCTCCTGCTAATCAAAGCATATTAACGATACCACCAGTTACTATTAATAATCCCAACGGATATAACTTTGGTATAATTTGCGCTTATAGTTGCAATTCAAATTCAAACCAAGGTGGTTGCAACACCATTGATCAAATTGAAGATTATTTTACAACTCAGTTGGGTGGCACCTTATATTCTTTAAATGCGCAATATTGTTGCTGGTTAAATAGCAATACCTACAACGTAAGTTTGTTGAGCAATGCATGTTGTTTGTCGTCAACACCAACGGCAACATTAAGTTATAATGGCTCTCCTTACTGCACATCAATTACAACACCTCAAAATGTAAATTTAGTAACTAACTCTAGCGGAACTTTTTCGGCAGCTCCAGCTGGCTTGTCCATTAACCCAATTACAGGAGCTGTACTTCCTTCGGCTAGTGCACCAGGTATTTACACTGTTTCATTTTCCATGCCAGGCTGCCCTAATGTTACTCAAACTACATTGCTTGAAATAAGCAATAATCCAACAGCCACAATAACCTATGCAGGTCCATTTAGTACAAGTATTTCAGCAGCACAAGCGGTAAGTTTAACAGGTACAACTGGTGGTGTTTTTTCATCCTCTCCAGCGGGTTTAAATATTAATTCACTCACTGGTAGTATTAATCCTTCTTTAAGCACTGCAGGAACTTATACCGTAAGTTATACCATTGCTGCAAATCCTCCGTGC
Organism: uncultured Bacteroidota bacterium; assembly: GCA_903831265.1. Classification (GTDB taxonomy): domain Bacteria; phylum Bacteroidota; class Bacteroidia; order UBA4408; family UBA4408; genus CAIKXD01. Next base: position 38,986 of record CAIKXD010000119.1, on the reverse strand, counting down.
CAAAGTTTTACTACTACTACAACTGTTGTTATCACTGCCGCTTCAGGTATATGTGATCCTAATGGAAATGTAATCATTTACTCTAATTATGAAGGCGGTGTGCTCAACATTAATATCGACCAAAATATTCCAAATTTAAAAGTTGGTATCTGCACTTATGAAGCAACTCAAGTTAATTTCACTGGTCCATTTGTGGGCAATATTACAGAAGTAATTTATGCCGGTTTCAATGGGTTGAATAATACAAATTGTGGAAACAATATTCCAACTACAGTTATTAATGGTGTGCCTCCTTCAATTGTCAATATTTATTCAACTACTACAAATAATATTGCGGCAACTACTTATTTGGGAGAGCCAGCAGCTCCGGGTTTAGCTGCACTTGTAAATTGTATGACTGGCGCAAGTGGATGTACTAATGGAAATGCAGGAGGTGGGAATTCATCGCCACAAATTGTACAATATTTTTTGTCAGAATTTGGCCTTGGTGCTGCTTTGTTTGCTCATCTTACCCAATACAATTGTTTTAGCGGAAACTACTTGTTAAGTGCTGGTGGAAATTGCTGCTTGCAAACGCCTACAACTCCCCCAAATCCAATTTATGTTGGCGGTAGTAATTATAATTTTATTGTACCTGAGGATACTCTACTTTGTAGTTCAACTATTACTATTGATTTATCATTTTACCCTGTTTTATTTCAACCACCTACTTATCCGGGTTATGTATGGAGCAATGGAACGATAGGCCCTGTTATTAATATCACTCAACCAGGTACGTATTCATTTACTGTGGGCGATTACTGTCACTATGGAAATAATTTATTAACCGATACCATTGTTGTATTGGCTTGCTGCATACAGCCACCTGCGCCAATTACTTCGGGTAATACAAGCTATTGTTTTGGAGATATTATTAATCCAATAATTGCTACTGCACAAAATAATGGTACAATTACCTGGTATAGCGATGCCACTTTAAATAATGTATTGGGCACTGGTAATGGTTACACGCCTGCATTAGCTTTGGGGAGTAATACTTTTTATGTAACCGAAACTGACGCAGGCTGCGAAGGCCCTGCGGCAATTGTTACAATAGTTTTAAATCCAATTCAAAATGCATCCTTTACTTACTCCGATAATCAGTTTTGTCAAACAAGTGGTAATGCAACTGCAATTATAACTGGCGCTAGTGGCGGCATTTTTACTGCTGTTCCTGCTGGTGTAAATTTTATTGGTACAGCAGGCGAAATAAACTTTAATGCGTCTAGCACCGGAAATTTTAATATTATATATACTACACAAGGAGCATGCGCTAGCTCAGATACTTTTGATATTACAATTACTCAAGCGCTAAATGGAGGATTTATCTACAGCGATTTTTTCTATTGTAACACTAGCCCTAACCCAACGGCAATAATAGATACAAGTGCTGCTTATGGCTTATTTTCTTCTAATCCTACATCGCTCGTTTTTGCCGATATCTCTAATGGTACAATTAATCTTTCTGCAACGCCACCGGGTATCTATACTATCACCAATTTTATTCCTTCTTCGGGTGGATGTATTGCTTACACTGGTTCATATACCTTAACAATTACTGCTGCACCAATTGCAACTTTAAATTATAATAATTCCAACTATTGCTCTGGTGCTAATGTTATTGTTGAGCCTGCTATTACAGGCACAATTGGTGGCGTTTTTACAAGCAATTCAAATACAATTGCTGTTGATAATCAGAGTGGGAATATTAATTTAAATAATTCATTAGCTGGAAATTATTTAATCACCTACACTATTCCTGCTGCTAATGGATGTAGTCAATTTATAACAACAGACCTTGTTCAAGTGCTACCAGGACCGCAACTGGAAGTAAGTTCAAGTGTAACAATAAATCAATTTCAAGCTGCCACTTTGGTTGCAACTGGTAATGGATTATTTACATGGAGCAATGGTATTATTAACGATAGCATTGTAGTTAATCCAAAGGAATCAACCGAATACTGTGTAACTTCTACCTTAAATTCATGTGTGGATACTGCTTGCACAATGGTGTATTTAGAGATAGAGTGTGGTGATGTTTTTATTCCCAATGCCTTTTCGCCCAATGGTGATAGTAATAATGATTTACAATGTGTTTTAGGTAACTGTATCGAAAGTATGAACTTTGTAATATATGACCGTTGGGGTGCAAAAATATTTGAAAGTACAACACAAAATAACTGTTGGGACGGCACATACAAAGGAAAAATGTGTAACAATGGTGTGTATGTTTATCGCCTAGAGGCCACACTTAAAAACAAAGAATTTGTTACCAAGCAAGGAAACATAAACTTAATTCGGTAAAAAAAAATATATGCTTCAAAGCGTTAATCATAAGCTAAATCATACTATTTTTTACCTCATCAAAAAACAAATTCAGATAATGGTTTTCATCGTTGTTTAAATAGCGCCACAAAAATAAGGTCATCAAACAATTTGATTATGAAATCGAAATATTATTGATTTGATTTAAAATTTCCTCAGATAATGGTTTCTCTAAAAAATCTTTCACAAAAGGATAAGAAAATGCCCGCTGCTTATCCCTCTCATCTATTGTTGACGATAACATAAATATTTGCGTGCAATTAAAAAAACGAGGATCAAACTCACTAAGTTTTTCCAAAAAAGCAAATCCATCCATTTCTGGCATCCGAACATCTAAAAAAATAAAATCAGGACATTTTTCTGCCTTCTTAAAACAAGCTTTTAAATATTCAATTGCCTCTGAAGCGGAGGAGTAAGTAATTGTTTCACTCTCGCTATTGAAATTGTGGATAACTTCTGATTGAATGAAGTTAAATATCTCTTCATCATCAATTAATAAATATTTTTTCATTGATTATTATTTTTGTAGTGGAATTTTTAGATTAACAGTAGTTCCTTCGTTTACTTGCGATGAAATACTTATTTCACCATTTAATTTATTCATAATTTCTTTACAAATGTATAAGCCAAGACCTGTTCCCGCAGTTGATTTGGAGGCACGATAAAACATCTCAAAAATTTTACTCAAATTATCTTTAGCTATACCTTCACCATTATCAGTAACTTGAATTTCTAAGAAATTATTTTCAATTTTTGCATTAATGCTAACACAAGAATCTTCTTTGGCTATTTTTAAATATTTAAATGCGTTACCGATGATGTTTTTTAATAATGTATTAAGCCTAGCTTTATCTGTTATCAAATCTTGAGTATAAGAAATTTCGCTTTTAAATTCAACTTTGTTAGGAGTCGAGAACTTTAAATCTTCGTATATATTATTAATCATTTCAGCTAAATTTACTTGCTCAAATGTTAATCCCAAGCGTGAATTTCTCGAGTAATCAAGAATTTCATGAATGGTGCCATCTAATCTAAGAATTGATTTCTCTGCCATTTTAAGATAGTTACTTACTTTCTCGTCCAAATGTGGGGTTTTGAAAACGAGCGACAGTATTCCTTTTACAGAAAGCAATGGCGAACGTAAATCGTGAGAAACGCTGTATACAAAATTATCGAGCTCTGAATTTATTTTTTTTAATTCTTCGTTTTTTTGAAGTAGATTTTTTTCAAAGGTTTTAATTTCGGTAATGTCTATAGCCGAAATTATTATGTTTTCAAGTGTTTTATATTCATCATAAATGGGTAAAATGCTTTGTAAAGTATAACGCTCTTTTCCGTCTATTGCAAAATAACTTTCTTCAATCTGCACAAGTTGATTCGTGGAAATTGCTTCATGTAATTTATCAATTAGTTTATCTGTATGTCCATCCGAATAATGCTGTATACCTATTATTTCACTTAAGCTTTTCCCAACTGCATTTTCCAAAATTATATCCTTTCTATGTAAATGCTGATTTGAATATGTAACAACAAATTCAGGGTTCAACACAATAACCTCAGAGGGAGAATTATTTAAAACATTCTCATAGAAGTTTTTAAGCATAGTTGATTTTGCAAGAAAATCGTCTCGCTCTTTAAGTGCATTTTCCAAGTTTTTTTGCAAGGCCTTAACAGCTGTAATATCCAAAAACACACTGATGTATCCCGAAAGTTTTCCGCTCTGATCACTTGCAGTTCCATAACTTACTAAAAAGGTTTTTTTAATGCCGTCTTTTCTTTTGAAATCAATTTCGTGAGAATTTTCATCAAGTTTGTTGTATGATGAAATTATTTTTTGTTTCAACCGTTGCTTTAAAAGTTTATCTGCATCGCTATTAATAGCCAATATCGAAGAATCTTCTAGTAAAGTAAGTTCAAAAAACTTTTTATTGGTGTAAATGGCTTTTCCCTCTATATCAGTTTCTATTAAACCTAGATTCATGTTGTCAATAATACTTCGGTATTTTTTTTCACTCGCAATCATATTTTTTTCAGAAATATCTCGCTCATAAGCGTTCGAAATAATTCCAGAAACAGCTCTTAACAATTCAAGCTCACTTTTTGTCCATTTTTTATATACCACACATTCATCAAAACCAATAAAACCAAAAAAATCACCTTTAACAAATAATGGAAATACAATAATAGACTTTATGCTTTGTGGCTCAAGTACCGCTCTTACTTCATCAGGCAGTAATTCAATATTATCCGAATAAATAATACCCTTTTCCAATAAAGTTGTTTTCCAATAAGGTATGTATTCATATTCTACGTAGTTCAGTTCATGTATTTGAGCTTCAATTCCAACATTGCATACCTCAAATGTATTTGAGCAAGCTTTGTTGTTTTCTAGATTTTCAAAAATGTAAACCCTACTTGCATTAGTATGATTTAAAAGCTTATTCAAAACGCCATTTATACGTTGTTTAAACGAGGTAATATGATTAAGATCCAAAGAAATTTCTGCCAATAACTCTTGCTGTTGCAAGTGATGCTTAAGCGTAATTTCATGCTTTTTGTTTTCTGTAATATCTATGCTAGTACCAATTAATTTAATTACATTTTTACTTGAATCTCTTTCTGCAATTATTAAAGTTTTTAGTGTGTTTATTTCCTTGGTTTTACCATGAATGATTTTGAATTCATCTTCTAGTAGCTCTTCGTTTGAATTGATGAATGCGTCTAATTTTTTCTCCAAACGAATTGCTTCATCAGGGGTATAATAATTTTTCCAATGAGTAAAAAAATCTTTTTCAAATTCAGTACCATATGCACCAAATTGCTCAAGCAAGATTTTATTATAGGTAGATTTTCCTGTGGCGTAATTTCTTTCCCAAATGCCTATTTGTGATTTCTCAGATATCACTTCAAACCTTGAATTAACACTCAATAATTCATTTTTTGCAAATATCTCTTCAGTAATATCTTTTTGTAATGCTATAAAGTTTTGAAGTTTTCCATGTTCATCAAAAACTGGTGTTATTTGTAATGAATTAAAATATTGGCGACCGTTTTTTTTATAATTAATTAAAGTTACTTCAACATATTCTTTTTGTTGAAGGGCATTTTTTAGCAAATTCAAAGCATCTTTATCAGAATCTTTACCTTGTAAAAATTCCTTTGGTTTTCTGCCTTTTACTTCTTCTAAATGATAACCAGTAATTTTAAAAAAAGCATCATTAACCCATACTATTCTGCCAAACTCATCTGAGATGATAACCCCATTAGTAGTTTTGGTCGCAATTTGAGAAAGTTTACGTAGTTCATCTTCAGACTCAGAAATGATTTTGATTTGATTTCTAATCTTGTCATTTTTTCGAATGTTAGCCATCATCGATTGCACTTGCTGAGAGAAAACACTAAAAATAGTTTCGTGTCGGCTTTTTAGTGGCTGATAAATGGGGTCAAACTCTTTACTAATTAAACCAATTAAATACATCTCAATTTGCAAATCTTCATCAATGAATTGGTAAAACAAGCCTCTTGAAAAATGTTTAAATGAACTAAATGATTTTATTTTCTCGCTATCAAGAATTATTGATTTTTTATAATCTAATAGTTTACCTAAATCTTCAATCTCTCTGGCAAATTCATTTTTATTATTTTCTCTAAAATCAATAGATTCTGTAAAAAACTGCGAATGCAAAGCATTGTGATTATCCTTCAAAAAAACCACAGAAGATTCCAACTCAAAAATATCAACAATGGTCTCACAAACCAATTGTAAAAACTTTTTTTCCGATAGATCTTTAAATGAATCCTGAATAAAGTGATTTAGTTTTTTATACAAAACTAGCTCATCATCAAGGCGATCCCTCGTATTTATTAACTCCTGCTCAACAGATGAAAAGCGAGTTACGCGTAGTTGTAACTCACGAAAATCTTCCTGTAATTTTTCGAAATCAGAATTACTTTTGTTCATTTTAAATAAATGAAGTATTAATTATCTGTAGATAACGTACAGCGCTGTTGTATAGTTATGATAAGTGTTTTTACCTCCTAAGCGTGCAAACTCACCAAAGCCATACATACCAAGCCATGGAGGACATTCGCCTTGTGTATAAAAAGGATATTGCATTTTACTTACCAATTCTTCCTTAATAATTCTATTAAATAAAAATCTGCCACGTGCCAAACAATCGGCATGAAAAACAGCAACTGGTGTTTTGCCTTGATTACGATTGGTAATCTCTTTTACAATTCTGTCCATTTCACTAAATATCAAATCTTCGTCTCTGGTAGTCAACCATAATTTTGTACCTTCGGTACAGGTGGTTGCGTAGTGCATATCATTACCATCGTGTTTTGTTACTACTCTCAATATATGTTTGTTACCATATTCTTTTGCCAATTCATCGCTTAACGCCTCTCCTAATGCACCAATTGGAATGGTATCGCCACAATGTGCTTCAGCAGTTAAACCCAATCTTCTAGTATACTCTTCCCAGGCTGGTTTTCCATTTAACTCGTGTATGATGTTTCCTGTTGATTTTGTTACTAACATAGGTTCGCCAACAGCAACAAAGCCATGGGTTGCTTGCGTGTCAATACTTAAAGTGGAATCGGCAAAGCCAACTGCATATGCACCGTGTTCATATACCTGATTGTCTATAGCCTGATAACTGATAAAACCTTTCATGTTATCTGAAGATGTAGCACCAAATATGGTTACTTTAGATCCAAACACTTCCTCAAATGCAGCAATACATTTATCGTTATCAATATCAATGCCTGATGCCAAAAAATAAATCATGTTGATATTAGGTTGCTGTTGCTTTAATGATTTGGCTATTTCTATAGTTTTTTCATAAGAATTATAACCATAAATATTATTAGTTTCAGCAACAGCAAAATCATTACCCTTAATAGCCATCACTGCCATGTCTTTCATCGATTCGCTTACTCCCTCTTTGCCAACAACTCCGCAACATGATGCAGCAACAATTTTGGCATCTGGCGCCATCTCTTTTGCCTGATCAACCATTTCCTGAAAATTATGCCCAATGGAGGCATGTAAAATAATAAGATTACTTTTTGCGTAATCATTTCCCATAGCAGACTCAAGGCATTCCATCACTGCTCTTTTTGTATTAACGATTCTTGCACTAGCTGAATAAAATTGTAACATGTTGTTTGTTTTTAAGGGTTATAGATTTATTTTATTTTTTTAATTTTATCTAATTTTCAGAATATTTAAATTTCACACACATAGAAAAACCATTTTCATTTGAAATAGTATAGGTTCCTTTTAATTGCCTAATAAATATAAAAATCAACTTAAAACCAAGCGATTTAGATTTTGTAATATCTACTCCAGCAGGCACACCTTTCCCATTGTCCGAAAATTTTAGGGTAATATCATCACCGTCCTTTTTAAGGCTAATGTTGAGTGTAGGTCTTGGATTTTCTTTAAAGGCATACTTGTAGCTGTTGGTAATCAACTCATTTACAGCAAGAGCTAAAGGCATTGCCTGCTTGGTGGTTAAATACACCTCATTAAATTCATAATTTACAGTAACCGGATTAGATTTATCATTTAAACGCGAAGTAATTCCAACAAACTCCTTTATGTAAGTCGGCATCTCAATCATAGAAAAGCTATTTGATTTATAAAGTTTTTCATGTATTAAAGCAATGGCAGAAATTCTTCTTAAAATTTCATTGAGCTGACCTATAAAATTCTCATCTTCATTCCTAAAAATTTGCATTTCAATAAGCCCAACTACTAATGCTAAATTGTTTTTTACTCTATGATGAACTTCGCTAAGCAAAGTTTCTTTTTCTTTTAAGGAGTCTTCTATTGCTTTTGATTGTTCTATTTTATCTGTAATGTCAATGCCATAGCCTATCATAGAATTAAATTGTCCGCCAGAGTCAAACACAGGAAAAAAACGTTGTAGTAAATGCTCTGTATGGTTATTTTCCTTTTCAATTGTACTTACAAATTCAACAAAATCTTTTTTTTCTAAAGCCTCTGTAAAAAGTTGATGTCTATAATCTGCCAAAGTTGAATCTTTGTTGTATTTTAAACAATAATCAAACTCTGTTTTACCAATAATATAATCGCGTTCCTCTTGTGATTCTATTCCACTTGGGTTTACAAATAAGTATTCATGATTTTTGTTGAAAACCGAAATATCAACAGGTATTGAATTTAATATATTTTCATAAAATTGTTTTTGCTTTTGTATTTTCTGACTTGACATTATCTTCTCCGTAATGTCAAACCTAATTGATATATATTGAAAGATATTACCGTTTTCCTGAAAAGGAACTATGGTGGAATCTACCCAATAAAATGTTCCGTCTTTCTTTTTATTTCTAAAAATCCCTTTCCAAATTTTACCCGAGGCTATGGTGCCCCACATTTCTTTAAAGAAATGTGCATCATGAAATTCACTATTCAATAACTTATGTGTAGCTCCTATTAGTTCGTTTTGAGCGTATTGACTAATATCACAAAATGCTTGATTAGCGCTTAATATCACTCCTTTTTCATCTGTGATAGAAACGATAGCGGCAAAATTAATAGCATCAGAGTAATTATTTAGAGAGTATAATAATTTTTCTCTTTCTCGCTCAAAGGAATGTTGCTCAGTTATATCTTTAAAAACAATAATTAAAATTACTTCTTCTGGTTGTTGGTCGTCTTTTAAAATATCACATTCTAATTCAAAAAATCTTGAATCATTAATTAAAGTAATATCGCTAACTTTTTGTTTCTGCTGCAAACGAACACAATCCTCTATAACCGAATTAATTTGATCTGAATTATTGAAGTTTTCAAAAAACAATTGAAGATCAAACTTTTCTTTATTTACATATTCGTAAAAAGTGTTTGTAAATTCTGATGAAAACTCAACCGATTTATTACTGAAGTTAAAACTGATTGTTGAAAGTCCTGTAATTTTTTCAGCATTTTCAAGAATAAAGGCAGTTTTTCTTAATGAGTTTGTTTTTTGTTCAATTACCTTCTCATTGTCTTTATTTATAAACTTAAGCTCCTTATTGGCTTTAAATAGCTCTTGTGAGCTAACTTTTAAAATATGCTCAAGATGCTCCAAGTCATTGTCATATGATTTGTAAGACTCATTAATAAAATTTAAAAACTTATCAAATGGCGCAGGTATATTTTTTCGCTCTCCAAAACACTCTTTTATTTGCCTCTTAAGCAAGCGGTGAAACTCATTATTCATTTTCAGAAAAAGAAGTTAAGGTCATACTTTGATTGTGAAGTTTACAATCGTCAATAAACTTAGATTTAGAGATTTCTCCGTTGGAGTAAAAACCAGCAAAAACAACCTCATTGGTAAAATTATCGGTAACGGCTTCTATCTCATCTTGTGTAAGTTGTTTTAAAACAATTTTTCGTCCAACGCAACTAATTAAAATAACAAGTTCTGAATTTTTTTTTGAATTTTCTATTAAGATATCAGCCGATTTACTTGCTCCAGCTATTACCCGGTTTACATTTGTTTTCATAAGTCTAACAAATGATCCTTCGCTCACGTTGCCAGCAAAGGTAATGCTATTCTCTTCTTCATTAATCCCCAAAATGGTTCTTACAAGTAATTCAGAATTTTCGCTATCTCTCATCTCAATAGGAAAGTAAAAGGCAGAGGCAGGTAACTCAGCAGCTTTATCACCTAAATAAGATTTATATAAGTCAAGTGCCGGTTTTCCATCAATTTCAAAAACCACATTTTCTTTACTTTTTGTAACGGTTCTATCTATACCAAAACTATCCCATCCACCATATGATGAGGTTTCGGTGGTAATGTCACCATAAAATCCTAGAGCGCTTACGCAGTTATCTACGAAATTGTTTTCCAAATCTGCAACATAGGTTATATTAAACAGCGCATTATCGCCTGCTAAACCACCCGAAACGTGAACAGTTTTATCAATTGCTTTATTAAACCCTTCTATTAGCCTTGAGCCATTCACATTAATACCTTCAGATAAAATCAATACATGCTTCAATCCTTCGCCCGAAAGCTGTTTGGCAATTGTTTCACCGGCTAATGATGACTCTGATGCATCCTTTAAATGAAAACATTCCTTTTTTATTTTAGTCTTTTCAAATTTTACTGAAGTAATACAAAAAGAATGTTCATGCATTTTACTGCCTATAATTTCTCCTGAACTTGAACACCCCATAATAATCGAATTGTTGAAAGCTTGCTTAATTTTTAACCTCACCTCAGCCGAATCAAAGTAAGATTTATCAGCAAAAATAAGGTGAAAATCAAAATCCAAAGGATTAAACGACTCTAAAAATGAATTGAGTTCGTGCGTATTCGTAAATACTTTTTGAGAAAATTTCATATGCTTTATTATTTGTTCATTTTGTTTGAAAAACTAATCATTTAAAAATTGCTAACGCTTCAGCAATTCATAAGTGTGCTAATTCAAATCATAACAGCTGCCCTTAGTTTTTGCAATCCAAAATTTCCTTATTTTTGAATCTTACAACAACTAATTTTATTGAACTGCTATTAAGACGTAAATTAACACTGGACTTTCATACGCTAAATATTTGATTTAGTTTCTCTTTGATTGATAAAATGTTTTCAAGCCTAATTAATAAAAGCCAATACGCTTATCCTTTATCTTACTAATAATTTTTTTCATTCAAATTACTTTAAATTTTTAAATAGAAACGTGTTGGTAAAACGCAGCAGTAGCAATTATTGCAGCGCATGTTCTGTAAAACTAATAAATAAAGCAGCATATTTATTAAATGCGAACACGCACTGCGGTGGCTTCTGAGCATGCTAGCGCTTTGATGCCAACCAATTGCCTTGTTTTATCGATTCCACAAATTTTTATCACAACTTTTTTTTAATAGAGCGCATGGGCTCGCTTTGCTCGACTACTTACTTTTTTTTCTTGAAAAATTAAGGTTTGCCAGAAATAATGCTTATTAAAACTTCATTTTATTAATTAGTTTAAAAATAATTGTATTGATAATCAAACATTTAACACATTTTATTAATACCACACTTGCTTATACATAAATAACTTATGTATATTTGTCCTATGTATTCATCAGAGCTAATTAAAGGTACTTTAAAAACTGTTATTTTAAAACTGTTATCCGATACTAAACAAATGTACGGGTATGAGATTACACAAAAAGTAAAAGAGTTAACCGACTCTAAAATTGTGATCACCGAAGGTGCACTTTATCCTTTGCTTCACCAGCTGGAAGCCGAGGGTGTGGTTACAACAGAAACGGTTAACATTGGTAAACGAATAAGGAAATACTACACGCTTACTCAAACCGGAAACGAGCGAGCCAAAGAAAAGATTTATGAATTTGCCGATTTTATTCAAACAATGAATATTTTACTTGATCTTAAACCAAGCGTTTAAAATGTTAAGTTTAACAGAAGAACAGATTGCCTTTATTGAAAAAGATATCAGGGTTAGGGGAATTACATCCCCTGACCTAAGTATCGATCTGCTAGATCATATTTGTTGTTTAATTGAAAATGAGCTCGATGAATACAGGAACTTCGAAATTGTATATCAGCAAACACTTTTACTTTTTGGAGAAAAGGGTTTAAAAGAAATACAGGACGAAACTAATCGACTACTCACATTTAAACATTATTATTTTATGAACTCAACAATGAAAATTTCAGGGTATGTATCATCAATGTTGATACTTATTGGCTCATTTTTTAAATTCCAACATTGGCCAGGCGCCAATGTAATGATAGTGGTTGGCGTATTTTTTTTAGCCACTTTATTTTTACCTCTACTGTTTATTCTTAAGTTTAAATCTACTGAAGAAAACAATAGAAGTATTGTACTAAGCATTATTGGTTTTATTTCTTCTCTTTTAATTTGTGTTGGTATTTTATTTCGCATTTTACATTGGCCAGGTGCAAGAATAATGATTATTATTGGCTGTGTACTGCTTTTGTTAGGCTATTTGCCCATTTACATTTTAAGTATATATAAAAACACAACCAATAAAATAAATGCTACTGCCACCATTATTTTAATTATTGCAGGTGTTGGATTAATTGTAACTGAATCCGGTACAGGATTATCTAAAACAACCTCCGATAGTTTTTGGCGAGGAGTCACAGAGAGCAATGATTTACTTCAATACAATAAAAAGGTTAATCATAAAACATTTGAATTGATGCTGGTAAAACAAACTACTGATACGGCTAAAGTCTTGCAAATTAAAGAACTTCAATTAGCAACGGATAGCCTGTTAAAGTACACCACAAAAATGAAAGCCTACCTAATTTCAATAACCGAAGAAGGCATGTCAGCCGCGCAGGCAGAAAAAATTAATTTAGATGATTTACGAAACAGTGGTGGGGGCGATCAACTCACAAAAAGATTATTAACTGTTGAATATGCATCATTTTCCTGCACTGCACCAAAGTTGAAAGCTAAAATCGAAGGATACAAGCAAACTTTAGCAAAACTTTCACCAGGTATTGATTTAACAAATTTGAATACCAATCAAATCACGGTTTATGGGGAACAAGTAAGCTGGGAAAAATCTAATTTTGAAAAGCTACCATTACCTTTAGTTATTTTTAACATAACACGAATTGAATTAGCCATTCTTGCAGCAGAAACAGCTGCAATTCAACAATTGCAATAAAATTAATAACCCGCAACAGTAAATCGTTGCGGGTTATTCTTCCTTTAGTAAATATCCTTTTTGATCGCAGGTCTTATGTCCGCAATTTTTTTTAACCATAAAGTAAGATGTATAAACGACCAAGTCGAAATGAAATAAATTTCAGTAACCGGTTTTCGTTATGTCTGGTAGCTGATATCAATTTAAATATACGCTATCATTACTGTTTTTTATAGAAAAAAGCATCCTTGTAAAAAACGATTCACATCTGTCTAAATTTTAAGTAACAAATAGCTTAACTTAATTATTCAGATAAAACTTAATAAACTATGGTAACTGTACCTCTTACAATATCTGACTCACCTGTAATTGTAGTATAATTAAATTCATAATAATAGACCGATTGCGGAAGTGGGCGACCGTTTTGAGTTCCATCCCACTTAAAGTTAAGAGTATTATTCAAATATAATAATCCACCCCAACGGTCAAAAATCTTTATTGAGCCTGCAGAAACTGTTTCAGAATGAGCTACGAACAACAAATCGTTAAGCCCGTCCCCATTGGGAGTAAACGATAATGGAATAAAAACAACTGGAGTAATATTTTCATTTGCCTTGAAATGCGCTATAATAGTATCTCGTTCTGAAATAGTACAGGTAGTTTTATCACTCAAAGTATCTGGCAATAAAACATGATGCTTCATTTGCCAGTGACTAAAACTATATAGCTCATAAGGTTTAGCAGCCAAATTCAAAGTTGTATTTACATAAACACTATCTATGTAAGGAAACTGAGAAACATTTAAGAAGTTAAACTCAACTTCACCGCTATTTTCTGGTTCAACCAAAACAGTCAATTCAATTTTCTGTATAGGTTCAAAAATTGCAATAATACTATCAGTATAATTCATCGCAAATGAAACATCGGGCACCTGTTTATTTGGTGTTAATGAATGATATCTTGTAAGATATTTTACAAATTTATATCCAAAATTAGGCGTTGCAGATAAGCTGTATGGATCATTCAATATTTGTGTGGTTGTCCTCGGGTTTGGTGTTACCACAATTCCGTTCGCAGTTAAAACTCCTCCTTCAACTGGCAAAACACCCAGTGTAAGCTGGTAAACTGGAATTAGTTCAAAAACGGCAATTACTGTATCTGAAGCACTAATGTTAAAAAACACATTTACCGCACTGTCATTTGGCGTAAGTGCATGATTATTAATTAAGTAATGAACAAAGTAATATCCAGGAGCGGCAACAGCGCCCAAATTAACGGGCGTATTATCAGGATAAGTATTGGTAATTGGTAAAGCAGGAGGAGTGCTACCATTAATTGAAACAGTACCGCCAAAACTTGGTTGAGCAAAAACAGTTAATTGATGCACAATGTCTGGAACAAAATGGGCTATAATGGTATCGGTGCCCGTAATCGGATAATTAATTAACGATAAAAGCGTATCGTTGCCTAAGTTTGCATTTTTAATTTCCCAATAGGCAAAATTGAAACCAGGCTCTGGTATTGCTGTTAGATTGGCAGTAGTATTTCCAAAATAAGTACTGGTATTGGGATAAGTTTGCATTAAGTTATTAGACCATTGCACTTTACCAGACAGGGTAGGGGCAACATCTACCATTATTCCATAAGGTCCATCCACAGTATAACAATCAATTATACCTTGTGTTATAACTGAGCATCTTCCGGTAATTTGATCCTTCATTAATTGAACATTATTTTGCCAAGTTGCAATATTTCCGCCCCAACGCGCTATTTGTCCTGGCATTTCTGGAGCAATGTTCGCAATCATACTATCTAAAAATGCTAAAGCATAATTACAACTAAAATACGATTGTGTAAGCTGTGAATACTTATTTACAAACATGGATTTAAAGCCTGGGTTTTCCATCAAAGCATTAAATATATCAAAATGCCCCATGTCAGGACCAGCATTGGTAAAACTTGAACTTAAACCGCATGGATTAGCAGTATATGTTGTTGTGGGCCAACCAGAGTAATTTTGGCCTAAGTTAAAGGTATTGTCCATATCCCAATTAACATACCGCCACTTAACATTTGGAGTGCCGTTACCTCGCCACCACATACTATTCCAATTAACCCAATCGGAGTTTACAGACCACGTGTTAATTATCATGTAGTCAATAACACTCATCACATCTATTCTATTGGCCGCTTGGTTGTAGTTAGCTTGAACAGCCATGCTATTTGTCGTAATATAACTATATAGGTTATTCCAGTCAGCAGCACTTCCATAACGCACGGTTAAACCGCCCCAATAACTTAGCCAATCTAAATCTTCTTCCTTTTGACCATGATAATATTCTGTATAGTCAGGATCCATATGTTTTTCCCTCAACTCATATACGCCCCAATATTGCCCATTAATATAAACGATACAATTTTCACTAGTTCTTGAATCAAGCGCTAGGCCTGCCCTGTCGCTCAATGATTGTATATAAGCATCTCTAATATGAGCGCTAGGTCCGCCAAAGCCGGTATAGTTGTCACTGGCAGCTGCTTTAATAATCAATCGTTGAAATTTTTGTCTAGTTTTAGTCTGAAAAATTTGATAATCAAATTCATTCTCATAGCCGTACTCATCTCTTACAACATAATCCATACCCTTTTGCGGATAAGCCCACGAATCATTACCATGCTTGTCGGCCTCTCCATAACCTTCAAATTGAAATGCACCTGTATTATCAAAGTATTCAAAACTAGAGGGCAATCGCATACCCCAACTAGCAAACAATGTGGCATATTCACCTCCAAGTGATACAACAGGTAAAGTATGCGTAATATTTATAAAATAGGTATTGGATTCTATAAAACCGGGCAGTAAGGTTGTGTTACTACTAAAACATCTTGCGCGAAATAAAGTAGTTTGATTTACTGTAATGGGAGCTGTATAGGCTGTAGATGTTGGATTGGGGTCGGTTCCATCTGTTGTATATCTAATGGTACATGTTGGATCAGTGGTTACCATGGCTAAAGTCTGCGCGCCTGCATAAAATCCTGGATTTAAACTAAAAGTTGGTTTTTGTGCATAGCCTGCAAAAGCCCCTGTATTTGCTGCATTGGGCGTTGGAACATTAAACGCGCTCCATGTTGCAGCTCCATTTGTTGTTCTACCGTTGGAATGATCAAGCAAATTAGGCCTTATGGTAATGGAGTCTACAATTGTTCCTGTAGGATCCGAAAAAACTACTTCTTCGGTAGAAGTTTGGGTTAATTTAAAACTAGTATGACTAAAACCTGCTCCAACAACGTTTCTTCCAGATGCAAAAAATAACCTAAAAGCTCCTGGATTAAGAATTCCTGATGGGATTGGCCATTTTGTGGGATTGATTTTATTATCACTTAAATAGTATCCTGTTAAATCTATAGGGGTTGTCCCAGCATTGTATAATTCAATCCAATCTTCATATTCGCCAAAATTATCTGCTATCACACTTTTGTTGGCACACGAAAATTCGTTGATTAAAACCTGCGCTGTTACTGCATTAAAGGCAGATAACAAGACCAATAGCAGTAATAAAACTTTCCTGTATATTATGGCGGAATTCATTGATTCTTTTTTTTTACGAAGTTGGTGATAAATAATCTAAATTACAAATTAAAATTTGATTGATTTTTAAGTACAGATTTATTTATTTTCCAACCATTTTGTTGAGCTTAATTTACGCCAAACTTTTAAACTTTATTTAATTTATGATCATCAATTTGGCTTGATTTCAATACTTTGCTTCAAAAGAAATGAATCAATACAGTTTTTGGATACTTGCTACAGCGAGTCGAAAAAAAAACAATAGTAATAATTGACTTTTGATGCGCGTGGTTAACATTTTTACTTAACCCAAAATAGTAAAAACTAAATTTGCGAAGAAAAAATTAGAAGTTCTAATTATGCAGCTACTCCTACATGCTTTAAATGCAATACATGCGATTTAACGGCTGCAAAAACGGTAGGAAACTCCATGTAATTTACATTAAACTGCTCACAAGTTTCTTTAACTAGTTTACTTATTTCAGGGTAATGTATATGACTTATCTTTGGAAACAAATGGTGCTCAACTTGAAAATTTAATCCACCTACAAACCATGACACCAACTTGTTTTTTGTTGCAAAGTTTGCAGTAGTGTTTAACTGGTGAATTGCCCACTCAGTTTCAATTTTTAAAGATTTAGAATCGTCTTTGCCAACAGGAAAAATAGCACCTTCTACAATATGTGCCAATTGGAAAACTATACTAATAATCATCCCAGTAACCACTAAAACAACACCATAACCAATAATGGTCTCTACTAATCCAATGCGGAAAATTGGAACCACAACAAAAGCAGCTATGTAAAATGCTTTGCTAAACCAAAATAACAAATGATCTTTTGTAGTCATCTTTTTTATTTTTAGCTCACCAATTTTACCACTAAAGTATTTCTTAAAATCTAACCAAAATATCCAAAAGAAATAGGTTAGCGAATAAAGCAGAAAAGAATAAACATGCTGGAAGCGATGGTACCACTTTTTTGGCTGGTCTTTACTAACTCTTAGAAATGGCTTTATGTCTATGTCATCATCCATACCTTCTATGTTGGTAAAAGTATGGTGATTTACGTTGTGCTTAGCTTTCCACATAAAAGAACTTCCTCCCATCATTTCCAATGAATGAGACATCATATCATTAACCCAAGGTTTAGTGCTGAAACTACCATGGGCGCCATCGTGCATAATGTTAAATCCTATGGCAGCAAAATTAACACCCATTAAAGCGCATAAAAAAATGTTAAGTAACACGCTATTTGGCGTAAAAAACACTAAAGTAACATATAAAAAAAGCAGCGTTGAAAACAGTAAAATAGCTTTGGAGTATAACCTGTAATTGCCTGATTGTTTAATTTGGTTGTTTGTAAAATAGGCGTCAATTCTTTGTTTGAGTGCCTCAAAAAAATGACTGTCTTTATTATTAAAAGTGGCTTTTGAAACTGCTGACATTATGGCTTTGTTTATATTTATTAATGCAAAAGTAAATCTTAATTTTATCAATTCAAACTATCTAAGTAAAATGACATTTTAAAAAGACAAGGTTTATTTTTTTAGCTAAAACACATACCTAAAATAATTGCTTGGGTTTTTAATCTGAAAAAATAATAATTACATAACATTTGTGTCCCAAAAATGTTTTTACCAAACAATATTTTTGCAACAAAGTTTTACATAGGAACTTAGATCTTTTAGTAAGTTTGTGATGATGTGTTTTTTTAGAATTAACACGGCTTATGCCTAAGTGATTGTGGGTTAATACCAATTGCATTTATTTTTTAGTCCAACTAAAAAAATAAATATGCAATGGTTAATGCCGATACTACTTGAAATTAGTACAATAAGGCCATGCCGCAATTGGACTAAATTGAAAGTGTAATCGGTATAATAAAATTAAGCGCTGAACTGTTTGATTTTGTGACGAATTACATTATTGAAAGTCTAAAATAAAAAATAAATAATTGAAAATCAGTTGTTTAAGAAAAATGTATAGACTATTTGATAAATTTAACAAACGAAATGCAAAATTGTGCGTATGAAAGGCAAATATGTAGTACTTTTGCATCTT
Organism: uncultured Bacteroidota bacterium; assembly: GCA_903831265.1. Lineage (GTDB taxonomy): Bacteria > Bacteroidota > Bacteroidia > UBA4408 > UBA4408 > CAIKXD01. Next base: position 20,341 of record CAIKXD010000119.1, on the reverse strand, counting down.
TTTTAACAAAATAAGCCACTAAATCTCAAATCATAATTTTATGAATGTTAAATACTTAATGAGTAAAAACACGTTATCTTCAAGTCTTTTGTGGATAAAAGCTCTTAAACGTGTAACTGCCTTCATTTTCCTCTTTCTAATTTTGTTGAATAAAGCGGAGGCGCTCAATGTTTACAGTGTGGCTACAGGCGCATGGAACTCAACAGCTACATGGTCAAATATATCAGGTGGTGCGCCCGGTGCTGCAATTCCAGTTGCTGGAGACGATGTATTTGTTGAGGGAGGTTTTACAGTAACACTCAATGCCAATACAGGAGCCACCCTGAACTCTATAAGCATAAGTTCAGGCAGTGCGCTAACTACTACCGCTGCATTTACAATAAATGTAGTGCAGTTTGATATAGATGGCACATATACCAACGGAAGTACTGGAACTTTAACTGCAACGTTAATGAATGTAAATGGTACTTTCACCAATACTGCAAACAATACGCTTACTGTAACCACTTTAAATATGAATGCAGGGTCAATTTATAATCATGCATTCAATGGTGGTAATATTCCAACAGCAACCTGGAATATCACGTCAACATGCAACATAACGGGAATTACAGGAACAGCCCCCACAGTTGCAACGTTTGCACAAACATTTGGTAATTTTACTTGGGATTGTCAATTTCAAACAGGTAACTTATCTTTGGCTGGAAACTTAACAAATGTTGCAGGTAACTTAACAATGTCGCGTACAAATACCGGTTCAGTGCGCCTTTCGAATGGCGGTGCAAATGCTACGCTAACTATTGGCGGTAACTTTAGTCAAAACAACGGAACGTTTTACATGGGCGGTACAACAGGAACTAATAACTGGACTGTAAATGTTGCTGGTAATTTTTCTGTTTCTGCTGGTACTTTGGATATGAACGGATTTACAGGTGGAGCAACAATTATAAATGTAACGGGCAATTTTTCAAATGTTGCTGGTACAATAAGAGAATCTTCAACTTCAGTATGTACCATAAATTTTGTGAGTGGTGCAACACAAACATATACTAGCGGAGGTACAATTAATACTGAAATTAACTTTAATGTAAACACGGGTGCCACCTTGCAAATGGCTGCTGCAGGCACCGTTATAAGTGGGACAGGAACATTTACCTTGGCAGCTGGTGCTACTTTAGGTATAAGATCAACTGCTGGTATTACAACAACAGGTGCAACAGGTAACATTCAGGTTACGGGTACTAGAACTTATACAGCTGGTGCAAACTACATTTACAATGGCACAGCAAATCAAGTTGTTGGTGATGGACTTACACAAAACACTCCATTAAATGTAACCATTAATAATGCTGGAAACACTGTTTCTCTGGCTGCAGCCACCACAATAACTGGATTAATGTCGGTAACTGCAGGTACTTTAAACATGAATAATTTTGCAGCCATAGTAGGTAGTTTAACAGGTAGTGGTACCATTACTAATTCGGGTGCTGCGGCTCAAACATTAACAGTTGGTAGTGATAATACAAGTACAACCTATGCTGGTATCATACAAAACGGCACAGGCACAGTATCTCTTACAAAAAATGGTACAGGTACATTAACCTTAAGTGGAACAAACACCTACACGGGTGCGACAACAATCAATGCTGGTATTTTAAGCGTAGCAACAATTGGAAATGGAGGTGTTGCAGGAAATATGGGCCAGGCCACGAATGGTTCTGCTAACTTGGTTTTAGGTGGTGGTACATTAAGGTATACCGGAGCAACAGCAAGTACGAATAGAAATTATACACTTGCAGTAGGAACAACATCATCTATTGACATCACAACAAACACCTTAACAATTGCGGGTGCAGCTGCAGGTACAAATGGGGCGCTAACCAAACTTGGAAATGGGAAATTAATACTATCAGGTACAAATGGCTATACTGGTTTAACAACAGTAAATGCAGGCACCCTGGAGTATGGTGCAAACAATGCTTTATCTTCAGGAGCAGTTACCGTTAACAATGGATCAGAATTAAACCTTAGTACTTTTAATGATAATGTTGGAGCAGTAACTTTAATTGATGGTAGCATTAATGGTTCTACTGGAGTTTTAACAGGTACATCTTATGATGTGCAAAGTGGAAGCGTTACAGCAATTTTAGGTGGAGCAGTAAATCTTACCAAAACTACTACAGGAACAGTTACCATGTCCGGGGCTAGTACCTATACAGGTACAACAACTATAACTGGAGGGATTTTAAGTGTAAACAGTATTCAAAATGTGAGTGGAGGTGCTAGTGCACTTGGTGCTCCAACAACAGCTGGAAATGGAACTATTGCTATGGCTGCAGGTACAACGCTTCAATACACAGGAACTGGGCATAGCTCTAATAGGATCATTAACCTAACTGGCACTAATGCTAATCTTGATGCTTCCGGAAGTGGCGCATTAACATTATCTGGTGGTATAACGGGGAATACATTTACTATTATTCTAACTGGTACAGGCAATGCCACTGAGAGTGGTGTGATTGCTACAACAAGTGGTGGTTTAACTAAAAGTGGAACTGGTACTTGGACACTTTCAGGTTTGAATTCGTATACAGGTGCCAACAACATAAATGCGGGAGTTTTAAGCGTAAACACAATTGGTAATGGCAGTGTAAACAGTAGTATAGGTGCTGCCCTAGTAGCTGCAACAAACCTTGTAATAGGTGCTGCCACACTTGAATATACAGGAGCTACAGCTATCACAAATAGAGGTTTTTCGTTAACAAATGGAGCAAATTCAATTATTGATGTTACCACAAATAATCTTACTTTTTCTGCAGTTAGTGGAAACGGAACTTCAGGTAGACTAATTAAAGAGGGGAATGGTACCCTTACTCTAACGGCTAATAACAATACTTGGACTGGAGGTACTACATTAAATGCCGGTAAATTAGCATTTAGCGATAACCAAGGGTTAGGTACTGTTGCAGGTACATTAATCATAAACGGTGGTGAAATAGATAATGTTAGTGGAGGTGCTTTAACAACAGCAAACTACCCAATACAAATCAATGGAAATTTCACTTTTACAGGAACAAACAATCTGAATTTTGGAACAGGTGCGGTTGTAATTTCTAATGATCCAATCATCACTACAACTGCAAGTACATTGACTTTAAGAGGTGCCATTACACCAACAACTGTTAGCCTTACAAAGTCTGGTGCAGGAACATTGGCCTTTGGAACAAATGCAGTTAGTTTAAATAATCTAACCATTTCAGCAGGTACATTAACCTCAACTACTGGAACATTAACATTGGCAGGAGACTTTTCAAACAGTGGCACATTTACTAATAATGCGGGTACTGTAGTTTTGAGTGGAGCATCAACAATTCTTGGCACTTCAACAACAACCTTCAATAACCTTCAATTGAATGGTAGTACAACTATTGCAACAAATCCAATCATCAATGGTACATTAACCATGCAAGAAGGTGGCTCGGTAAGTTCAGGAACTGTAACTTATGGAGCATCAGGTAATTTAAGTTACAATGGAACAAGTGGCTTCACTACAAGTGATGGAGAGTTTCCTTCAGCTTCAGGGCCATTGTATGTTAACATTAATAATTCTGGTAACATTACCTTACATGCCTCAAGAACATTGGCTTCTCCGGGAGTTTTGACATTAACCTCTGGAAGATTTATTTTAGGGTCAAACGACTTTACACTAAGCAACTCGGCAACAGGAGCCATTTTAGCAGGTACAGCATTTAGTGCTACAAATATGATTCAAGCTGATGGTACTGGTCAATTAATTAGAGCCACTGTAGGTGTAGTATCTTACACATACCCTGTTGGGGATGCTACCGGCACTGTTGAATACTCTCCTGCTACCTTTAACTTTACAGCCAATGCAACTGCAAGAAATATTGGTGTACGTGTTGTAAATGCAGCGCATCCACAATTAAATAATACACCAATACAAAGTGACTATATCACGCGTTACTGGCCAGTAACCAATAGCAATGCTGCTGGTACGTATACCTACAATGTTTCGTTAACTTATGCTGCTGCCGATTTGGTTGGTTCATTCTCAAATGTTCGTTTAGATAAATACACAGGTTCCTCGTGGGAGCAAGACGCAGCGAGTAGCTCAACAGCAGGTTTTGTGCTTACAGCCAATGGCATGACACAAATCACCTTGCCAATTACAAATGCAAGCACCAATGAATTTACTGGTCGTGTAAATGATGGTTCTACCTATACTTGGAACCAAACTGTAAGTGGTGCATGGACTACCACTACCAATTGGACGCCAACCAGAACAACACCTGCTGTAAACGACATTTTAATTTTTAACAATGGTGCAACAACAACTGTTACAGCATTACCAAATCAAACCATTTCTAAAATACTTTTTACATCCAATACCAATATCAATTTACAATCAACAGGTGCTACCACCTTAGCCATTGCTGGGGGTAATGGGAATGACTTTGCCATTGATGCAGGAAGTTCTCTAACCCTAGGTTCAACTGGTGCGAATGCAACTGGAATTACATTTGTTAATGCCCCAAATGGAACTATCAATGGAACTTTAACTATAACTGCTAATACTGCATTTACTAATATATTCAACAATTCAAACTCTACCTTAACTTCTGTAGCAGGCACCATCAACAATGCTGGTATTTTCACAAATACCAATGCTGCAAAATTAACTTTTACTGGCACTGCGGCTTATAATCATAATCATACAACTGTAAGTGGAATAATTCCAACTGCTACATGGGCAACAAGTTCCACATGTTCTATTTTAGGATTTACATCTCCCACAGCGGGTGGATTCCCTGCAGATGCTGCACAAAACTTTGGTAATTTCACTTGGAATACTCCTGCAATGACTACCACCCCAAATATGAGTGGTATTACATTAAACGTAGCAGGTACATTTACTTTAGTTTCTACTAATACACAAAGCATTAGAATGGGAACAAACAGCAGTGGAACAATCACATGTAATAATTATACTCAAAGTGGCGGTACAATTGATATGTCGGCTGGAACAGGAAGTGGTACCATTAATTGCAGTGGAACATTTAATTTTTCTGGTGGTACTATAACCGAGAGTGGTTCAGGTACAGCACACTTGTTGAATTTTAATGGAACATCAAATCAATCGCTAACTTTTTCTAGCTCACCGTCCAATACAATAAACTATATATTTAATAATACATCAGGTTTCACTTTAAATAGTAACATCTTATTAGCCGCAAATACAAACTTAACTCATACGGCAGGTGTATTTTCTGGTGCTGGTTTAATCACTTATAATTCAACAGGTACTAGATTAATTTATAATGGAACAACTAATTATACAACTACAAATAAAGAATGGCCTGCTGCCAATGGTCCAATCAATGTTACCCTAGATAAAACTGGTGGTGCAGGAAACAATGTGGTTACTTTGCATGCTGCAAGAACATTAGCTACTGGTACTTTTACCCTTACCAATGGTGTACTTTCGTTAGGAAGTAACGATTTTACAATTTCAAATACAGCGGCTAATGCAATAACTGTTACCACGCCTAATTCAGCAAGAATGATTGCAGCTGAAGGCACTGGCCAACTAAAAAGAGGTATTGCAACTGGTGCAAACACTTATGTTTTCCCTATTGGCGATATAACTGGTGCTACAGAATATGCAGGTGTAAGCTTAGTATTTACAGCAAATAGTGCCACAAGAGTTTTAGGATTTAGATGTCCTGATGGAAGAAACGCAAATGATAGTACTACTTTGTTACCAGCTGTAGACTTAACAACAAGAACTTGGTTGTCTACTTTAAGTGTAACAACAGGAGCATACACTTATACGCCAACTATCTCATACGCTTCGCCAGGTGACGTTTATGGAACTGAAGAAAATATGTTGGTTTCTAATTGGACAGCTAGCGCATGGGCTGCAAGGGCATCATTGGTTACACCAGGGATACCAACTTCTACAATTGGAACAACTGCTACAGTAAATCAAACTTCATTATCTTTAAACAATGCAGAAATTATTGGACGTGCACCTATTAAATATTGGAAAGGTGATTTAAGTAATGACTATGCAACTGCAGACAACTGGGTGCCAAGTGGGGTGCCAATTGCCAGCGACAATGTTCAAATAGCTTTCTTCACCAATTTTCCATGCGTACTTGCTAGTGGGAGTCAATCGTTAAATCACTTTGACGTTTCTGGAACAGGTAACTTAACCGTAAACTCAGGTGCAACACTAATTATTGGTGGAAATTTTACTTACGATAACTCAGAAGGTGCCATTGCAACATTTAATTGTGGAAGCACATTCAGGTTAAACAATGCAACCTATCCACAAACAGTTCCAGCCATTCAATACGGAAATTTAATACTAGGTACTGGGGCAAGAATCCTCGCTAATTCGGGTACAATAAGCATTTGTAACGACTATACTCCAACTACAGGAACGCTTACTAACACAGGTAGTATCGTAGATTTTAATGGAACCGCTATCCAAAATATTTTAACCAATAACACCTCATTTCAAAATCTTACAGTTTCAAATACCACAGCAAATGTGCGTTCAGGAAGAAATATAGTAGTTAATGGCACTTTGCAAATTAATGCAAATGCAAGATATGAGCAAACTGCTAATACATTAACTATTGCAGCTAGTGGATTGGGAAATGTTGCTGGTTTTCTGCGAAATTCTGCCGCTACTATTACACCTACAGGAACATTAACTTTTACTTCAACAGGTACGTACGAACATAATTATCTTACAAATATCGGAGCAATTCCAACATCAACTTGGTTAGCTGGTTCTACTTGTTTAATATTGGGTTATACAACCGGCGGAGGAAATAATTTTACGCCGACGGGGTTAGCGCAAGCATTTCACCACTTTACCTGGAATTGTCCAAATCAATCTAATAATGCCCTATTAGCAAGCCTACTAACCAATATAAGCGGTGATTTTACAATAATCTCCTCTGGTTTGACAACGCAATTGCGATGTTTAGCTGGAACAACCACCGTTATAAATATAGGAGGTAATTTGGTAACTAATGGTGGATATCTCAACGTATCAACTGCTGCGCCTATTGCAACCTTTAACGTAGGTGGCGATTTTATTTTATCAAGCGGAACTTTTGATATGAGCACAGGAGGTGGCACAGTTGCTATAAACCTTGCGGGTAATTTTTCTCAAAGTGGTGGGACGCTTACAAAAACGGGTGTTTCTAATGCAAGTATCAATTTTAATAATGCCAGCAACACCCAAACAATTGAACAAACAGCAGGAACAATTTTAAATAACATTAATTGGAATGTAAATGGAACAAGCAATACATTGCAGTTAATTAGTAATGTAAATTTAGGCACTGGTAATGGAACAGTTCTTACCGTAAACGCTGCTAAAACAATGGATTTTCAAACATTTGTTTTGAGTGGAAGTGGTACATTTACTTCTGTAGCTGGTTCAATTCTAAAAACTTCAAATGCCAATGGTTTCGTATTATTAGGAACAGCATCAGGCTCAGTACAAACAACAACTGCAAGAACATATAATGCAGCAGCCAATTACATTTATAACGGAACAAGTGCTCAAGCAACAGGAACAGGATTAACAGCTGCCGCCAACCTTGTTTTTGATAATACGTCTGGCGCCAATCCGGGAGTTACCTTAACATCATCAACAACAGTTTCAGGTATCTTAACGTTAACTAATGGTATTGTTCAATTAGGAAATAATAACCTAACAGTATCAGGAACCACTGCTGCTGCAATAAGCGGTGGTTCATCAACAGCGTTTATTCAAACCAACGGCAACGGGCAACTAAGAAGAACCATCGCAACAGCTTTTGCACCATCTATTACTTACAATTTCCCCGTTGGTACTTCAACAGATTATACACCTGCATCCTTTACTTTCACAGCAAATTCATTTTCAAATAGAGTATTAAGAGTAAGCGCGGTTGCAGGCACTCATCCTCAGATAAATAATCCAAATGCTCAGGTAAATTATATTGCCAATAGGTATTGGAAAACTGACTTAAGCAACGTCACAGGTACATATACCTACAGTTCTTCATTTACGTACCTTCCAGGCGATATTGTTGGAAATGTTTCTAGCATCAATTTAAATAGACGCACTGGAACTGTTTGGACAGAAGATGTAACCAGTTCTGCCTCAGGAACAGTATTAAGTTCAGGTATCTTAACAAACAATACAACGGGTCAATTAACCCAAACAGCAGGAACACCATCTGACTGGGTTGGACGTGTAAAAAACAGAACCTTTGTATGGAATGGTTCTGTATCAAGTGCCTGGGGAACCGCTGCAAATTGGACTCCAGCTGGACCACCAGCTACTACTGATAATGTAATTATTAATGTGCCAGGAACAAACACTTTAAATATTACAAGTGCTGTAACCATTTATGATATTGATGTAACAGGAACCGGATTGTTCAATATGTCGGCAACAGGCACATTAACAGCACTTGGTGACTTTACTTACTCAAGTTCAGGAACCTCAACATTGAATAGTGCTAGTACTGTAAATATTGCGAACACAATTTCTCAACCTGTACCAGCTATCAACTTTGGTAACTTAAACTTAGGAATAGGACCAAGAGTTTTGGCTTCAACAGGAACGACAGGCATTTCAGGTAATTACACATCAACAACTGGTGCATTAACAACAACAGGTAGTACAGTAGACTTTAATGGTACAACTGCGCAAGCCATCAATACAAATGCTACAACATTCAACAACCTTACAATAACAAATCCTTCGGCTACAGTTACCTCAAATGTAGGTATTGTTATAGAAAGTGGAGGTGTACTTTCTATCAATGGTAACGCAACCAATACCAGATTTAGTTTGTCTTCAGGTGGCATTGACTTAACGGGTGCAACTGCTGATATTACTTCAGGAATTTTAAACAGTGGTACTCCTATTACTGGAGGTACAATAACATTTGCAGCAAACGGAACCTATGAGCATAACTACACCGCATTACCAGGCACTATTCCTACTGCAACATGGGATGCAGGAAGTACATGTAAAGTTATTGGATATACAACAAATGCAACTGCGCCTGCAGGTTTAAATCAAATATTTAGCAATTTTAATTGGAGTTGTGCCAGTCAAACCGCGAACATAGATTTTGCTGGTGCCCTAACAACTATAAATGGAAACTTCACAGTAAATTCTACTAATGCATCAAGTATTCAATTAACAGCTGACAATAGTGATCATACCCTTACTATTGGAGGAGATTTTATACTTAACGCAGGCACTTTAGACTTAAGAGCAGCAAACAATCAAAACTCAACATTTAATGTTGCAGGTAACTTTACTATCAATGGTGGTACGTTTACAAAAAGTGGTGGTGCAGTAGCTCCAAATGTTAACTTTAACGAAGCTACAGCCACGCAAACCTTTTTTAATGCAGGAACAATTTCAGGCAATATTAATTGGAATATAAACGGAATATCAAATACAGTTCAATTAACGAGTAATGTAGGTTTAGGAACAGGCTCAGGTATTTTTACCGTAAACAATGGAACTACGATAGATTTCCAAAATTTTGTTTTAAGCGGAAATGGTTCTTTTGTATCCAATGCCGGTTCAAATTTAATTACAGCCAATGCAAATGGTTTTGTTCTGCTTGGCAGTTCATCTGGTTCATTGCAAACCACAACAGCAAGAACTTACAATGCAGCAGCAAACTATGTGTATAATGGAACAAGTGCCCAAGCAACAGGAACAGGTTTAACTGCAGCTGCCAACCTTACATTTGCTAATACATCAGGTGCAAATCCTTCAATTACAATCACTTCTCCAGCAACAGTATCAAGTACGTTAACTTTAACTTCTGGTATTGTTGAACTAGGTGCAAACGATTTAACGATATCAAATACAGCCAATACAGCTATTGCTGGGGCTACGTCAGCTAAATTTATCAAAACAAGCGGGATAGGGAATCTAGTTTGGGCATTACCAGTTATAGCAAGTTCAACAGCCTATACATTCCCAATTGGAACTGCTGCAAATTACACCCCAGCCACTTTTACTTTTACAGCTAGCAGCAATACATCAAACTTTAAAGTTCGCGCTATTGAAGCTACCCACCCGCAAATAAATAATCCTAATACGGTAGTTAACTTTATTGGAAATAGATACTGGGCTACTGATTGGACAGGTGCTGGCACCTATACTTACACTTCAGCTTTTACATATTTACCTGGTGATGTGAATGGTACTTTGGCTAATGTTCGTTTAAATAAATACAACGGATCTACTTGGAGTGAAGATGCCAACAGTTCAGCAGTTGGAACTATATTGTCATCTGGTACATTAACTAATGCTACCGGTAGTTTGGCGGCAACAGCTGAGTGGTCGGGTAGAACAATTACCTCAGACTATACTTGGAATGGTTCAGTTTCTTCGGTTTATACAACTGCGGCCAATTGGACACCTAATGGGATACCTACTGCGAACGACAATGTTATTATTAATACACCTGGTGCCAATACTTTAAACATTACAGGTTCAATAAGTGTAAATAACTTTACTTTAAGTGGAACTGGTACATTCAATATGGACGCTGCTAGTACATTTATAATTAATGGCGACATTAGTTATTCTGGAACACCAACAGCTAATATTTCATGTAGTTCTACTTTTAAGATTACTAAAGCAACATCACAAATTGTACCCGCTTTAAATTATGGAAATATAGATTTAACTGGCGGTCCAAGAGTATTAAACAGCACAGGAACAATTGGAGTTTGTGGTACATTCACACCATCATTGTCAGCTACAACTATAACCGGTAGCACTGTAAATATTAATGGAACTGCAGCACAATCTTTAAGTCCCACTGCCTTTACATTCAACAATTTAACTATTTCAAATATTACTGCGCCTGTTACGTCAGCAGTAAACGTAACAGTTAACGGTATTGCAGATATTAACTCTAATGCAAACCTAACACTTAGTGCAAATCAACTAATTATAGCAAGCGGAGCAACAGCTAACGTAAGCGGAACGCTTTTAGTTAATGGAGGTACAGTTTCAAATAGTGGAACATTGAATATTAATGCTAACGGAAATTTAAGACTAAATAGTTCATCATCCATTAGCTCCAACGCACCAGTTTATGATGCTGCATCTAATTTAATTTATAATTCTACTGGTACATTTAATAGAGGATTAGAATGGAGTGCTACTTCTGGTCCTGGATATCCTGGGAATGTGCAAATTAGTAATAATACGCTCTTAGATTTAGGCAATGGAGCTACTGCAGCAGCAAAACGCATTGCCGGAAATTTATTGATTGATGATGGTTCAGCATTATCAATGAACATTAGCCCAATGACTGCTTCTTTAACAGTTAATGGAAATATTACATTAGGTGCATCGGGTACAGCAACACTTTCGCTTTCTTCATTAGCCGGTGGCGAATTGTTTGTTGGTGGTAATTGGACAAGAAATGCAAGTTCAATTTTTAATCACAACAATAAAAAAGTAACTTTTAATAAATCTGTTGCTGGTAATCAAACCATAGCAGGAAGTTCTTCATTTGAAACTTTTTATGATTTAACTATACAGCCTTCCTCAGGAAATGTTATAATGAGTAAAGAGGTAAATGCGTTGAACAGTTTAAATTTGTTAAGTGGTAAGTTAGATTTGAATGGTAATGAGTTTACCTTAGGAAATATTGGTGTTAACGGAACATTAACAGGTGGATCAGCAACATCATACCTTATTTCGGGGAATACCACAGCAAAGCTTACGCGTTATACTACAACCAATGCAACTACCTATAATTATCCTGTGGGAGATGCAGCTAACTACACGCCTATTAGTGTACAGTTTTATACCGGCCCAATGGCAGCAAATACACAAATAAGCGTAGATGTAATTCCATCGGCACATCCAAGCATTGGAACATCAACAAATTACTTATCGCGTTACTGGCAGGTTGAACCTACTAATATGCCCAACATTGTAACTCCTTATTCGGTGGTTTATCAGTGGGCTCCGGCAGATGAAGCAACCGCGCCAATACCTGCTAATTTGAAAGCGTTTAAACACAATTCCCAAGGTTGGATTGCAGGTATCGGAAGTGGAGCAGACTTTGAACAAGGCAATGCCACAATTAATCCAGGAACTAGAACAATCTCTTGGGTTGGTTTATGGAGTTTTAGCGATTTTACTGGCAATGGAAATGGAACTCCTTTGCCTATATCTTTGCTAGACTTTAATGTACAAACTGTTTTAGATGATGTAGATGTTACATGGACTACAGCAACTGAAACAAACAATGATTTTTTTACTGTTGAAAAAAGTATTGATGGAAAAAACTTTGAAGTAGCAGGTGTTGTTGAGGGAGCAGGAAATAGTAACGAATTGCTAGCTTATTCCTTTAAAGACACTCAACCGTATGATGGTATTTCATACTATAGATTAAAGCAGACAGATTTTGACGGTAAATATTCATATACTGGTATTTTATCTGTTCAATTTAATGCGAAAAGCAATAACAATGTTTTCTCAATTTTTCCAAATCCTTCAGAATTAAACGGTGTTTATTTAAATGTAAATGGTGCTGACAAGACAGATGTTATGGTTAAAATTGTTGACATAGCTGGTAAGGTATTATTGAGCCAACAGTTGAATGTTTTGACAGGAAATCAACCTTTATTTATAAGTACTGCTGGTATACAATCTGGAGTATATATTCTTGAAGTTTCAACGCCAACTGAAAATAAATCCTTTAAATTAGTATTGAAAAATTAGGATACACTGCTACAAATAAAATATTTTAAAGCATTGGGTATTGTTAATATTATGCCCCAGCAAATAAAGTATTATAACTGTTTTGCACTCTTTATTTGGGAGCTACTTAATATGTATAACTTGGTTTTCTTTATTAAGTAAACTATAGCGTTGTTTTTTTATATGAAGTTATAAATCCTTTACTAGTTAAAGGTTTTATAACTTTCGTTTTCTATTGCTTCCTTAATTTTCAAACTAAAAAAAAGGGAGTAAGTGCTTGAGATGGAAGAAAAATGAAGTTGAGTAGGTTTCAACTGCATAATTTTCAAACTAAAAAAAAGGAGTAATTACTTGAGATTGAAATAAAATCAGGTCGTGTAGGTTTTTAATTTAGCATTTGATTAAACATCCATCTTTGTGAGATTGTGCGCTAACACATCTAAAAATTTAGTTAAAGGTTTTTCGACCATCATTTTTAACATTGGATTTAATTCGGCTTCTAAAAATAATTGCGCTTTACAATTCATCTCATCAAGGGGAGTAATTGAAACTTTTAGAAAAACTGCAGCAGGTAATTTTCCAATTCCCTTATATACAATGTTGGTGTGTGGCGTTTGTTCAGTAATCATAAAACCAATTGAAGGCATGCCTTTTAAGGTAAATGTACATTCAGTTTCAGAACTATTCCATTCGCTAACTTCGGAAGGCATTAGCTTTTGAAAATTGTTGAGGTTAGTTAAAAAACTGTAGATATTAATGCTAGGTTTAGGAATATCTACCTCTTGTGATTGTAATTTAGTTTGACTCATAGTATTTTTATTATGTAATTTATTTACCCCATTCAGCTGGGTTTGTAAGCCAACTGTTTAAAGAATCCATATCATTAGAACTTATATAACCTGTTTCCAATGCTGCTTCGAGAAGGAAGTAGTAGTTGGTTAAGGTAAATAGATTGCAATTTTTTTCTTTAAAACTTAAACTCGCTTTTTCAAAACCATATGTAAAAATAGCTGCCATCCCAAGCACTTCTGCGTTTGCCGATTTAAGTGCATCAACAGCTTTAAGGCTACTCATACCTGTGCTAATTAAATCTTCAATAACCAAAACTTTATCGTTTGCACTTACATTGCCTTCAATCATATTTCCCATTCCGTGCTCCTTGGCCGAAGCTCTAATATAGGCAAACGGTAATTGTAATTCCTCGGCAACTAAAATTCCATGCGCTATTGCACCAGTTGCAACTCCAGCAATTAGGGTAGTTGATGGATAATGCTTACGACACAGTGCTGCAAAACTTTGTGCAATTATTTTTCTGGTTAATGGGTACGAAAGCGTAACTCTATTGTCGCAATAAATAGGACTTTTCCATCCTGATGCCCAAGTGAAAGGTTTGTTAGGTTCAAGTTTAACGGCCTTAGCTTCAAGTAAAAGCAAAGCAATTTGTTTGGCAATTGTTTCGTCATAAATCATGCTTCAAACCTACATTTAATTCTTGAAAATTAACGCAATAAAAGGCTAATTTTATTACTTTTGTGTGTTAATAATATAGGATGGAACTTTATAAAGTATACTACGGTAATAAAAAGGTAATTATTGCCAACCAAGCCGACTTAAATTTTAAGGGTAATAATACTTTGTTTGCAGAATTTGATAATCCTGAAATATTACAATCTTTAATCCATACTTTATTAGAGATTAATGACATAGAAACACTTTATGTTTACGGCAATAAGCCAGAATTAATATGGGAAACATATAAATCATTTTATAAAGTAATTGAAGCAGCAGGTGGTTTGGTGTTAAACAAGGCTTCGCATGCATTACTTATTTTTAGACACAATACATGGGATTTGCCAAAAGGAAAAATTGAAAATAAGGAAACCATTGAGCAAGCAGCTATTCGTGAAGTGATAGAAGAATGTGGCGTTAAGGATTTAGTCATTGATGAAAAACTTTGCATTACTTATCATGTTTATAGTTTAAAAGATGAAAAAATACTCAAATTTTCACATTGGTTTTTAATGAGATGTCAGGATAACGAACCTGAATTAGTACCTCAAATTATAGAAGGAATTACTGATGCAAAGTGGATGACAGCTACCGAAGCACTTCATATTCTTAATAATTCATACTCCTCTGTAAGAGATGTTCTTACTCGTTTTTTTATAAAATCGCTTTAATTATTTTTTTTAATTAGTTGCTTCAAAAAATTATCCATGTTATTGCTTGGAGCTGGGGCATTTCCTTTAATGATATCGCCATCAGTATCAATTAATATATAATATGGAATGTTTTTGATATTGTAAGCATTTCTTATGGATTTATCTGTGTCGTGCAACAAAATCCAATTTAATTTATTTGATGTAAAGTATTGTTTTTCTGCTTCTAAATTTTCTCCAGTTGCCACACTTATAAAAATAACTCGGTGTCCATATTTTTGCTCTAGTTTTTGAATATATTTTAGTTCTTGCAGCGACTCTACATTCCAATTAGCCCAGAAATTAATATATACATAAAAGCCTTTTACATCCGCTAGCGTTTTATATTTGGTATGATTTAATACAAGCTCAGGAGCGGCTGATCCCGCATCCAATGAATTCATATCTTGCAATAAATTTTTAGCGACTATTTTATTTTGATTGCTTAAACCTTTTAATGCAATATAATTCATTAACAAACTTATGTTATTGCGATTGTTGTCTTTTAAATAATACCATTCTCTTAATCCTGTAAGTAAAATTAGTTCTCTTAATGTGTCATTTTTTAGTAAAGTGTCAGCTTTTAATAATGTGCTCAAAGCATTGCTATAACTATGCATTTCATTGATTTGGGTAAACAAATCGGCGCCTTTAGGTTTTAATGACAAACGCTTAAGGTGCTGTTTAAAAAATGCGTTAAAGTAATTCATATACATTGGGTGGTTGTATAAGATTTGCTTGCTGAAGTATTGATTAAATTGATAGTTGTAGTTTGTAAAACTTGCTTCTTCGATTGGTGCGATACTGTATTCGATGTATGTTTTTAAAAAGGGAGAAGCAGATGCAAATTCTTTTTGAATTATTTTATTTTTGAAATTAAGTAATTCTTTCTGCAGTATTCTTGGTTGTGCAAAGTAAATATTGTTGCTAGCGTAAAAGCTTGAAAGTAGATTCTCGAAATAAATTATTCGATTATTTAAACTCTGTTCGTTTTTATTTAAAAAATGCATACTTACAGGATTTTCATAACCAATTATTTCAATAGCATTTGTGTCGGGTTTGCCAAACTCAACAATATAGGTAGAGTCTGGCTCGGCAAACAGGTGTGCGCTGGTTTGGTTTGTTTTAATTGTAATTTTTTTTACTTCATTTATTGGAATTTTTAATTTAAAAACGCCCTCTTTATCGGTAGTTACACTTTGAATTAAAATTTCTTTATTGGTGTAGTAATCTTCGAATTGAAATACGCTTACTTGTTGCTCGGCATAATCCGGAATCTTGGCCTCGATTATTACCTGAGAAAAAACACTATTAAAGTTTAACACGATAAACAGTAACAACAAATGTTTTACAATCTTAATTTTTTTGTGGCGCATGTTGAGGTAATCAAACATCATCTTTTGAAGGGTATTTTGAAGCAAAAAAATAACTTGTCTTTTCTTGCAAATTTTGTGCCTCGCATATTTATCGTAACACAACAACATGTCCTATTTGATTTAAAGTCTTATCTGGCGAGCAATAGCTGCGATAGTCAATCTTATAAATATAAACACCAAGCTGTACTGTTTCATTATCAATGATTCCGTTCCAGCCACTGTTTTTGTCGCGCGTTTCAAAAACCAATTGTCCCCATCTGTTATAAATAGCCATGTAAAAATCAACAATACTTTCATAATTACCTGCTGGACTAAACACATCATTTAGCCCATCGCCATTAGGAGTGAAGCTGTTTGGAATAAAAAGAGGCGGATCATCCTCTACAGCATCAACTTTAATTGTATCGTATAAATTACAAGTGTTTTTATAAGTTAAAATTACCGAGTATATCCCAGCGCTAAATACATCTAAAAAAGAAGTTGTTGCTCCCGTATTCCAAAGGTAGGTGCCACCCGGATCGGCAAAGCTTAGGTCTAATTTAAATTTATTGTTACTGCAAAGAAAAGTATCGATTCCTAAAAAAGGTTGATTGTAATATTCCACTTTAATTGTGTCGTTATACTTGCATGTACCAGAGTTTGCTTCGGCCCAATAAATGCCAGTTTCGGTAACTTCATAAAATTGATTATTAGTGCCTGAACTCCATAAAAATGTTTGTCCATTACTGCCGGCATTTAAAACTAAAGTATCACCCGGACATATGATAGTATCTAATCCTAAATCAAATAGAGGTAATGGTAAATAAACAATCGTAATTGAATCTATCTCAACACAATTGCCCGCACTTGCCATTACCCAATAAGTTCCAGAGAAAGGTGCTTCAATGGTTTGCGTTGTAGCGCCTGTATTCCAGAGGTACGAACAACCCGGGTTGCCAGCATTTAAGGTTATTGATTGATTTTGACAAACAACAGTGTCGTTTCCTACTGGGGGAATTGTTACCATTGTAACAGTTAAAGTATCTGTTAAATCGCAATACCCGTTATCGATTGTTACAACATAATCTCCTGGTTGATTTGCAATGATTACTGGTGTTGTTTGGCCTGTATTCCATAAATAGTTGTAAGATGCATTGCCTGCATTAATTGGAATATTGGCCAATCCGCAAATAATAGTGTCATTTCCTAAACCTGAAATAGGTTCAATAATTACAGTAATTGCTAGTACTGAAGTATCTGCAAAATTACAACTTGTGGAATCTATGGCAATAAGTGTAACTGTATAAATGCCCGATAAATTGTATATATGGCTTGGATTTGGGTTATTTGAGGGAGGCGATCCATCTCCAAAATCCCAAATAAAGTAAGTAGCTCCTGTGCTATTATTATTAAAGGAAATTGGATAATTACTACACACTGTATCGGTTGGAGCAGCTGTAACTTCAGCATCTAAATCAAGTAATTGAAAATCCATTTTTATAACTGCAATATTGCAATTTGTACTGTTGTTTGTTGAAGAGTATACTCCAGGTGTGGTAGGGAAATTATCAAGCCCACCGCAACCTGCGCAAACAGATTGATACACAATTCCTTTTTTATCGAACCTGCTTGTGCCGCCATCAACATGCTCTCTAGTGCCTACTCCGCCACCAAAGTAGCTTGCATACCAGAGAGAGAGGGCATCCTTTTTAAGTACAATAAAATAAAAATCACAGCCATCGGTTGTGCTTTGCAGTGCATCTGATGTTACAGGTAAACCTGCTGTGGTGCCTGTGTTTCCTAGTCCAATGCATTGCCCACCCCAGCCCGAAACGTATACATTTTCGCAATCATCCACTAGAAAAGCAGTTGGTGAAATGTTTGGTACAAGCGTACCAGAACCAAACACGGTGGAGTAAATACTCGTGGAAAGATCTGGTGAGAATTTATGTATAAACTGTCCACTATTTGGATTGCTGTAAACACCCGGTGATGATGGGTAAACACCTTCGGTTTGACCGCAAACATAAACATCAAAGTCTGAGTCTAACTGCACAAAATAACTCTGGTCATATTCATTAGTTCCTATAAAAGTGGATTGTAAAATGTTAGTGCCATCGCTTTGTATTCTTGATAAAAAACCATCTATCTGACCTCCGTATGTTTGATGAAAAGCTCCTGGAGTAACAGGGAAATTGCTGCTTGAAGTGCCTCCAGTAACGTAAACATTTTGATTAGGATCAATATCCAAATAATAGGCAGCATCATCATCAGAACCTCCTATGTAGGTGGCCCATTGCATAGTGCTCAAATCATTACTCATTTTAAACACACATCCATCTTGTGAGCCGCCTTGAAAAGTAGTTTGAAAGGCGCCTGCAGTTGCGGGAAAGTTATTTGATTTTGTACAAGAAGAAACATAGCAATTGCCTAAAGCATCAAGCATAATATCGCCTCTACTATCATCTGCATAGTTGTATTTAAGCGATGTGCATGTGGCAAGGTCTGCACTAATGTTTGTTCCATCATCGTCAGAACCTCCAACAAATGAAGAACCCAACAAGGCCGAACCTGTAGGATTAAATTTACACACTACCAAGTCGCTACCACCATTGTAAGAAACATCATAAGCACCTGCTGTTATCGGAAAATTTGAAGAGTATGTTTTTCCTAAAATAAATAAATTATCGGCCGCATCGGTATATATACTACTTGGTAATTCATTATTACTTCCTCCTAAATAAGTGGAGTATATCATATTACTTCCTGTAGGATTATATTTAGTAATGCAAATATCAAAAGGATAATTGTAGCCTCCAGTTCCTCCACCCGCAAATGTAGTTTGATAGGCTCCTGTAGTTGTTGGGTAGCCAATGGCAGTAACAATTCCACCAGAAAAAATATTGCCAAGTGCATCATAAGTAGCTGTGTAAGCCCAATTGTCGGCAGTTGAACCAGAATAGCCCGAACAAATTAAAGTGGGGTCAATAATAAGTTCAACATCTTTATTGTAGTTGTTCGGAAAGTTGAAACTAACAATGTTATTCTCATTTATTTGGTATTTACAAGCAACCATTTGTTTGTGGCCATCAATCCACTGGTAAGCGATTGGTTTGGTTTCTGTGTTTAAACCTAAGCTCGTTTTAATTTGCAAATCGCCATTTGTAATTTTAATAAATTCAGCGCCAGTATATGCAATTTTTATGTTGTTTACATTTGCACCTGGGCTCACAATATAATCATATTCCATGTTGTTGCCAATGTTGTAAACTTCAACATCAATACCATTATACAAAGCCTTATATTTTATACGATGATATACTGCAACATTGGATGACCACTGACTGCTATCGTTACCTGTAAAATAATTTCTAAAGAAATTTTCTTTTAATGAACCTTCAACTTTAACTTGTTGATTGGCGTTTAAGAACTGCGCTTTGTAAGAGAAGTAATCAACTACTTGGTTTGGCAGTGCATGCGATTGAGATGAGTTTTTATCATGACTTGGATGATGCAAATGCTCAATGGCTTCGGCATCCCAAAATAGGTAAGTAAAAGCATTGTCTTCGAAATAAACTTTGCCACCTCTAAAAAGAGGAGCGCTAAATTTTACTTGTTTGGGAAGTTGATTTTTATTTTCTTCGAATTGTATTGAATTTTGTTGGGCGATAGGTTTTGCAGCACTTGGTTCATTTTTATTGAGATGAGTTGCTTGCGTATTGATGCAAAACATCGAGAGCATAAAAAAGGTAAATATGTATTTTAATGCGTGCATTTTATGCCTGAGCCAGCGAGAAATTTAGGGTTAAACTTAGTAAATAATTGGTAAATTTACAATATCGATACGCTTCTTTTTAATCAAACGCTAATTTTATTGATAGATTTTGATGATAGCTATAACCAAAATAAGTCAAAATTTATTTCTGTGGGTTTTACCAATTGCATTTATTTTTTAGTCCAACTAAAAAATAAATAAGCAATGGTTATACCAATGT
>CAIKXD010000118.1 GCA_903831265.1 uncultured Bacteroidota bacterium | reverse complement strand
AAATAATAAATGGAGTTAAAGAAATAAAAATTAATAATTCACAAAGAAAAAACCGTTGGAAATGGGAATACAATCAGATTAGTCTTTTTAAAACTTCTTTAAGTACTTTAAAATTAGCTCAATATCAATCTATTGGAGCTACTTTTATTAATGAAATTAAGAACATAGTCATCACGTTTTTAGCTGCGAAAGCAGTAGTTGATGGTAATTTGACTTTAGGAATGATGATTTCTACTCAATATATTGTGGGCCAATTAAATTTGCCTTTGAGTAATTTTATCATCTTTATCCAAACTTGGCAAGATGCAAAAATTAGTTTAGAACGATTGTCACAAGTACATACAAGAGATGATGAGGATTTAGCCACTGCCAAAAAATCTAATGAATTACCCGATACAAAAACAATTGAGATAAAAGATTTATCGTATAGATATGGAGGAAAATCAACCCCATTTGTTTTAAAAAATGTGAATTGCATTATTCCTGAAGGCAAAACTACGGCTATTGTTGGAGCAAGTGGCAGTGGTAAAACCACCTTAATGAAATTGTTGTTAAAGTTTTATGAGCCAACAAGTGGTAGTATCAATATTGGTTCTGTTGATTTAAACAATATTAATAATGATTTTTGGCGTTTAAATTGTGGGGCTGTAATGCAAGATACTTTTATGTTTAATGATACTATTGGCGGAAATATTTCAGAATCTGAACAAAATGAAATGATTGACAGAGATAAATTAAACAATGCTGCATTTGTTTCTAACATAGGAGATTTTATTCAGAAACTACCTAATAAATATAATACAGAGTTGGGAACATCAGGCATTAGATTAAGTGGTGGTCAAGAGCAAAGAATTATGATTGCTAGAGCCGTTTATAAAGACCCTTTTTATTTGTTTTTTGATGAAGCCACGAGTGCTTTAGATGCTAATAATGAAAAAGTGATAATGGAGAATTTGAACAGTTTTATTAATGGAAAAACCGCCATTATTGTTGCTCATAGATTAAGTACTGTAAAAAATGCAGATAGGATAATTGTACTTGAAAATGGCGAAATTGTGGAGCAAGGAAATCATAATGAATTAACCAAACTTCGAGGAAAATATTATGAATTGGTTAAAAATCAATTAGAACTAGGGAATTAATATGGAAGAGATTAATGATGGTTTAAAAATATATAGTGAAGAAGTTAGAGATGTACTTTCTGACCCACCAAAAGCTATATTGAGATGGGGTAATACCATATTATTTGGTTTTATTATGGTGTTGCTTTTAATTTCATGGTTTATAAAATATCCAGATGTTATTACAACACAAATCGTGATTACAACTAATATTCCACCCGAAAAATTAGTTGCTAAAACTTCGGGCAAAATTGAAGCGATTCTAGTAAACGATAGAATGGTTGTTTCAAAAAACACACCGCTTGCCGTTATTGAAAATGCAGCTAATTATGATGATGTTTTTTTATTAAAAAGTATTGTTGACAGCATCAATATTGATAAAAACAAGTTCCCTTTTGAGAAATTAAAATCGGCTCAATTGGGAGAAATAGAAAGCTTCTTTGCGGTGTTTCAAAAGGAAAGTATAGCTGTTGATTTGAATGCTAAATTACAACCGTATCAAGTAGAAGGCTCGGCACAAAGCTATGAAGCCATTCAATTAAAGGAACGATTGAGTTTGTTAGAATCTCAAAAAAGTAATAATCAAAGTGAATTGCTATTACAAAAAAGCGATTTAGATAGATACGATATATTGTATAAAAAAGGAATTATTGCAGCTCAAGAATTAGAAAAACACAAACTTACCTATTTGCAAGTTGAACGAAATTATAAGAGTTTGTTAAGTACCATTTCGCAATTGAAATCATCCTTAAACGAACTTAATAAAAACAGTAAAACTACTCAAATAAACGAAAATAAAGAAAATGTAAATTTGCAACGCAATGTAATTCAAGCTTTCTTCCAACTTAAAAAAGCCATTAAAGACTGGGAGTTAAACTATGTTTTACACTCGTCTATTGATGGAAAAGTTAGTTTTTTGCAACTATGGTCAGCAAATCAAACCGTAAATGCTGGCGACAATGTCTTTGCTATAATTCCAACAAAAGAAAGCAGTTATATTGGAAAAGTAAAAGCTTCAGCTCAAAATTCGGGTAAAATTAAAGTAGGGCAAAAAGTAAATATCCGTTTGGCAAATTATCCCGACAGAGAATTTGGAATTATAATAGGAAACATAAAGGCAATTTCATTAACTCCTGACAAAGAAGGTAATTTGTTAATTAATGTTGAATTGCCGAATGGATTACAAACTTCCTATAAAAAACAAATTACTTTTCAACAAGAAATGTCAGGAACAGCCGATATTGTCACGGAAGATTTACGTTTAATAGAAAGATTATTGTATCAGTTTAGAGATATTTTTAGAAGATAGCTGTATGTTCACGCTATAAAATCATTGAAAACACAATTATACAAAGGAATTAGAGATTCATTTGCTTCTGAACATGGAGCGCGTATGACTGCAATGCACAAAGCAACAGACAACGCAACCGAATTGAGAGACCAATTGAAATTGACTTATAACAAAGCCCGTCAAGCAGCAATTACAAATGAAATCTTAGAGATTGTTGGTGGAGCAGAAGCTTTGAAAGGATAAAATAATAATTTCCATTTTTAAAATAGATAAGGCTCAACATTTGTTGGGCTTTTTGTTTAAATACAACAATACTAGTATTGGTTTTTATTAAGATATTTTGGTGCCTTACACATTTTTCCTAAAGCGAATCCAAGTTCAAAGCACAAATTATGGTATCCGTTTTAAAACTATTAATTCTTAGTTTAATCCAACTTTCAGGGATATTTGGATGTAAATTAAGCTAAAAAATCAAAAGAAAGGATTCAAAAATCGTGGTTTTTATGAAATTAACTTTTGGATAGTAATTAATTACTTAAATTAGCGCTATATATTAATTACTATGAAATTCCCTTTAATATTTGTTCTGTATTTAAGTTT
>CAIKXD010000117.1 GCA_903831265.1 uncultured Bacteroidota bacterium | reverse complement strand
TATTTATATGGAGTTAATTATTCGGGAGAAAACTTCTACGATTTGTTTAAATATGATAGTCAAAAATGAATCTCATATTATTGAAAACACCTTGGAGAAACTGTGCAAAAAAATACATTTTGATTATTGGGTTATCTGTGATACTGGTTCTACAGATAATACTCCACAAATTATAACCAATTTTTTTGAAAAAATGGGTATTAAAGGTGAATTATATCACGATGAATGGACCAACTTTGCACATAACAGAACATTGGCACTTGAACGAGCATACAAAAAAACCGATTTGTTGTTAGTTTTTGATGCAGATGATGAAATAGTGGGTGATATTATAATGCCAACCGAAGTATTATATGACGATTATTATATGAAATTTGGCTCTGCAGCAGGAACAAGTTATACAAGAGTTTTATTAATCAACAACCATAAAAAATACAAATACTTATCCGTTATTCACGAATTTATTACATGCATAGATGGCCCAGCCACTTCTACAACAGTTGAAGGTGATTATTATGTTGTATCAGGTAGAACTGGCAGTAGAAATATGGACCCAGATAAATATTTAAAAGATGCTCTTATTCTTGAAAAAGCGCACGCAGAAGCCTTAAAAAATAATGATAATTTATTTCATCGTTATTCATATTATTGTGCAAATAGTTACAAAGATTGTGGTAGATTTGATGATGCTATTAAATGGTATAAAATTACACTAAGCCAAGAAAAACAATGGGACCAAGAAAAATACACAGCGTGTTTAGCTATTTATGATTGTTATAAAGCGTTAAACCAAGAGTCAAGTGGTTTTTTTTATTTAGTTAAAGCTTTTGCATATGATAAAGAAAGAGTCGAATGTTTGTATCCGTTGTTAGTTCATTATTGTTGTGAAAAAATGTACCGAATAGCTTACAACTATTATATGAATGTAAAGGACTTTTTTGAAAATAGCTACTTAAATACAGATATGTCAAGAAAATTGTTTACAATTCCAGACAAGTATAACTTCTTTGTACCATATTATATGATTTTGATTGCCGATAAGGTTCAAGATTTTAAATGTGTCATAAGAATGTATGAAATTATATTCATTAAAAGGTCTCCAATCTTTGATGAGTGGTATATTGGCAATTTATTATATAATCTACAATTTTTTCTTAAACACGTTTCAAAAGATAATCTACAATTTATCCCCTTAGCAAATAATTATATTAATTTTCTATTCGTGAATGGAGTTAAAGCACAAATATTTGACTGTTTAACCAAAGATGAATACAGAAATCACGGAATCGACGTCAACAAATATATTATTAAAGAAGTAACTAACAAACCCCAACAGTTTTCAAAAACTGAATGCGCTAGTTCAAAGAACATATTAATTTACACTGGGTTTTCCGATGTTGAATGGAATTATACTTATATGTTAAATAATGCATTAGGTGGTTCTGAAAAAGCAGTAGCATATATTAGTAAATGCTTTCCAAAGGATTACAATGTTTTTATTTGCGGACAAGTTAAAAATGAAACAATTGACAATATTCAATATATACATCAAAATCAACTAACAAATTTAATCGATAGCACACCATTTCATACAGT
>CAIKXD010000116.1 GCA_903831265.1 uncultured Bacteroidota bacterium | reverse complement strand
TTCAAATAAAATAAAGACATTATAACATATTACTAAACAAAAGACCGACACTTTTTCCGATTTGCAATAAAATTTCAAGTGTGGAAAGATTATTGTGCACTTATTTTTAACCAAAAACAACTCAAATGAACCTTAATAATTTTACAATTAAATCGCAAGAAGCTGTGCAACAGGCAATGCAAATTGCAACAATTAATTCTCAGCAAGCTATTGAAAACGGTCACTTATTAAAGGGAATAATAGCTGTTGACGAAAATGTTACACCATTCATACTTAAAAAATTGAATGTAAACACAGCTATGTTTATCAAAGTTCTTGATAAAATTGTGGAAGGCTACCCAAAAGTTTCAGGTGGGCAGCCATATCTTTCTAATGCGGCCAATCAGGCTGTAGCTAAAGCCAGCAGCTACCTTAAAGAATTTGGAGATGAATTTGTTTCCATTGAACATTTATTGCTAGGGATTTTTGCTAGTAAAGACACCATTTCTCAGTTACTAAAAGACAATGGTGTTACCGAAAAAGATCTTAAAGCTGCAATTTCCGAACTTAGAAAAGGGGCAAAAGTAACAAGTCAATCTGCTGAAGAAACATATAATGTACTTAATAAATATGCCATTAACCTCAATGAACAAGCCAAAAAAGGCAAACTTGACCCTGTAATTGGTCGTGATGAGGAAATAAGACGCGTGCTTCAAATTCTTTCTCGCAGAACAAAAAACAATCCTATTTTAGTAGGCGAGCCCGGCGTTGGAAAAACTGCAATAGCAGAAGGTTTAGCACATAGAATTATTAATGGCGATGTACCCGATAATTTAAAAAGCAAGCAAATTTTTTCTTTAGATATGGGTGCACTAATTGCTGGTGCCAAATATAAAGGTGAATTTGAAGAAAGATTAAAATCAGTGGTAAAAGAAGTAATTTCTGCCGAAGGTGAAATTGTACTTTTTATTGATGAGATTCACACATTAGTTGGCGCAGGTGGTGGTGAAGGAGCCATGGATGCTGCAAACATCCTAAAACCTGCTCTAGCTAGAGGCGAGCTAAGAGCCATTGGTGCTACAACGCTTAACGAATTTCAAAAATATTTTGAAAAAGATAAAGCATTAGAAAGAAGATTTCAAAAAGTAATGGTTGATGAACCCAGCGCTGAAGACGCTATCTCCATTTTACGTGGTATAAAGGAAAAGTATGAAGCACATCATAAAGTTAGAATTAAAGATGAGGCTATCATTTCTGCTGTAGAACTTTCACAACGCTATATAAATGATAGATTCCTTCCAGATAAGGCTATAGATTTAATGGATGAGGCTGCTTCAAAATTAAGAATGCAAATGAACTCTATGCCCATTGAATTAGATGTTTTAGAAAGAAAAATTCGACAGCTTGAAATTGAAAGAGAAGCCATTAAAAGAGAAAATGATATAAAAAAATTAGAAGATTTAAATAGAGAAATAGCTGAACTTTCTGATGAACGTGCTGATATGAGAGCCAAATGGCAAGGTGAAAAAGAAGTGGTAGAAGGTATTCAAAAAGCAAAAGAGCAAATTGAGCATTTAAAGTTTGAAGCCGAACAAGCAGAACGTGCTGGAGATTATGGCAAGGTGGCCGAAATTCGTTATGGTAAAATTCAAGAAGCAGATTTACTTCTAAAATCTTTCGAAAGCAAGTTGGCCGAAATGCAAACCAAAGGATCTCAGCTCATCAAAGAAGAAGTAGATAGCGAAGATATTGCAGGTGTAATTGCAGGATGGACAGGGATTCCTGTAGCCCGAATGCTGCAAAGTGAACGCGAAAAACTATTACACTTAGAAGACCAGTTACATATGCGTGTTGTTGGTCAATACGAAGCCATAGAAGCTATAAGCGATGCTGTTAGAAGAAGTCGCGCTGGATTACAAGACACTAAAAGACCAATCGGATCATTTATATTCCTTGGCACCACTGGTGTTGGCAAAACTGAATTAGCAAAAGCCTTGGCTGAATTTCTTTTCAACAATGAAAATAGCATGACTAGAATTGACATGAGCGAATACCAAGAAAGACATGCTGTAAGTCGATTGGTTGGCGCACCTCCAGGATATGTTGGATATGAAGAAGGTGGGCAGTTAACCGAGGCTGTGCGCAGAAAACCATATAGTGTGGTGCTTTTAGATGAAATTGAAAAAGCGCATCCCGATGTATTCAACATTTTATTACAGGTGCTTGATGATGGTCGCTTAACAGACAACAAAGGAAGGGTTGTAAACTTTAAAAACACCATCATTATTATGACTTCAAACATGGGCTCGCATTTAATTCAAGAGAATTTTGAAAATATAAATTCAACTATAAATCATGATAAATACGAAGAAATAATGGTCAAAACAAAATTGGAGGTTTTCGACTTATTGAAGAAAACAATCCGACCAGAATTTTTAAATCGCATTGATGAAACCATAATGTTTACACCTTTAAATCGTGAGGATGTGCATAAGATTGTGGAATTGCAGTTCAATAGCATTGCTAATACTTTACGCGAAAATGACATTCAAATTAGCGCAACACCCGAAGCTATCGATTGGCTAGCTCAACTGGGATTTGATCCTCAATTTGGTGCACGTCCAATAAAAAGAGTAATCCAAAAAAGAGTACTCAACGAATTATCCAAACAAATACTTGCTGGTAAGGTTACAAAAGATGCTGTTATTGTATTAGATGTTTTCAATCAAGAATTCGTATTCAGAAATCCGATAGCAACCGATATAAAGTAAAAACTAACCAAATAATTAATTATTACAAAGGCGGTTTTTGAAAATCAAAAACCGCCTTTTTTTTATTACAATCGAAAAACGATTACAAAATCTCCACCTTTGTAGCACCATTACCATACTTCTGGTAATTAGCCGGATAAAATTTTATTCCTTTATATTCATTCAGTTCTTTTAAAATGGTATCTTTCAACACACCTTTACCTATGCCATGTATAAAGGTTATTGATCCATAATTTTGTTGAATGGCCTTATCAATTTCTTTCTTAAAAACATTGAGTTGAATTTGTAACATTTGCATGGCACTCATCCCCATTTGATCTTCTAAAATTTCTGAAATATGTAAATCTACTTCTACATCTTTTCTTAAGTAATTATTTGGCAAAGACTTTTTTTCTAATGATGTAAATTCCTTATTCATAATTTGATCATTAATTTCTAAAGGCAGCTGCTTTAACCTTTCAATCTCGTCAGCTGTAGCAAGCGAATAACCTAATGATAAATTATTTACATAAGTCGAAAAGGCATAACTCGACTCTTTATAAAATCTACTTGCCTTTATATTAACCAACTGTACCAATGGATGCATGGGATCCATCTTTTTGAATGAATTAAACAAACATTGAAACCTTAATTTGCAAAACATTTCAATTTCTTCTCGCTTAATTGATTTAACTAAATGAGTCATTCCATCAGCCAACTGACCACTTGAAATTAATAAAACCTTACCAGATTCTATTTGATATAATTCAAAGTAAAAGCTAGTTCCAGCATTATTTACCAATTGTACATCCAAATCACTATTTACTAAATTAGTATTGTCCTTTGGTACAAATAATAACGCAATTTGCTTAATATCATGTGATAATGCTGGCACCTGAATATCACTTACAACAGGCTTCACAGAAATATTAACCTTTACCAATTGTTTAATTGAATATGGTGTTGAAAAACCATCATCTTCGCTCACCACAACAGTATGCTTGTCTTTTATTGAAACTACAACACCTCCTCCCTTTTCATTCAAAAATGAAACCCTATCGCCAATTTTAAAATCCATGCTATTGATTATTTAATTGCAATCATACTTATTTCTACATTCACATTTTTAGGTAAACCTGCAACTGCTACAGTTTCTCTTGCTGGATAACTGTCCTTAAAATAAGATGCATAAACAGTATTTACTTCCTGAAAATGATTCATGCTACTCAAAAAAATTGTTGTCTTGGCCACCTGTGTTAAATTAAAATCAGCAGCTTCTAAAACTGCAATGATATTTTTCATTACCCTGTTTGTTTCTTCAGTAACATCAGTTATTTCGAGTTCTCCTAACTGCGGATTGATGGCAATTTGCCCAGAAAGAAACAACATATTTCCCATCTGAACAGCTTGACTATAAGGGCCAATTGCTTGCGGTGCATTGGCGGTGTGTATTATCTTCTTTTCCATATTTTTTATTCAAATATTAATGCTCGAAATTATACTTTTAGAATTACATTTGCTTCAACTAATTTTTTTTTGTTGATAATGGAGTATGCAATCATCTGCCTCACCGCCTTTGGGGCATCGCTACTTACTTTTTTTTCAGGTTTTGGGCTTGGTACAATTCTTACTCCGGTAATGATAATTTTCTTTCCTGCACAAGAAGCTATAGCGCTAACAGGAATAGTACATCTTTTAAATAATATTTTTAAACTGGTTTTGGTAGGAAAGGAAACCGATAAACATGTGGCTAGCCGTTTTGGAATACCTGCTATTATAGGTTCGTTTATTGGTGCTTATTTACTTGTTTATTTATCTCAAAATTTATTTCATTATGAATATCAATTTATGGGGAAAACAATGGAAATAACGTTTATCAAATTATTGGTGGCTACACTTATGATTTTATTTGCTCTTTTTGAAATCCTTCCATGGCTAAAATCCTTGCAATTTAACAGCAATTATTTAAGCTTAGGTGGTTTAATCAGTGGTTTTTTCGGCGGCTTATCGGGAAACCAAGGTGCTTTAAGAAGTGCTTTTTTATTGCGTTATGGATTAACTAAAGAGGCTTACATTGCCACAGGTGTAGTTATTGCCTGTATGATTGATGTAACAAGACTCAGTATTTACTTTACCGCAAGTGCAAGTTACGATTATTGGGAAAATGACCTCTTACTTATAATGGCCGTATTAAGTGCATTTTCTGGCGCATTTATTGGCAATAAATTACTTAAAAAAATCACCTTAAACTTTGTACAAACATTAGCAAGTATTATGATCGTTGCTTTGGCATTACTACTGGCTTTGGGTGTGATATAATAAAACTGATTATTCTAATTCGTTCAATATAAACCTACGCAACAAATTTAAACTTGTTAAGGTAGCAGCTTGTATCGTGCGCTCTCTGTTTTTTCCAAATAAAAATTGCTTTGCAAATACCTTGTGTTTATCAGCTACTGCTATCCATACAGTGCCCACAGGCTTTTCATCTGAACCACCATCAGGACCTGCAATTCCACTTGTGGCAATCGCGTAATCAACATTCATTGCATTTACAACTCCAATAGCCATAGATTCAACAACTTGTTTACTTACTGCACCATAGTTTATTAAATCATCTTTCGAAACATTTAAAAAATGTTCCTTTATTTCATTAGCATAACTTACAATGGAGCCTTTGAAATAAGCACTGCAACCAGGCACTTTTGTTATGGCTGAGGCAATTTGTCCACCAGTACAGCTCTCGGCTGTTGCCAGCGTTTTATTTGATGATTTAAGTAGTTGTCCAACAACTGTTTCTAAAGTTTCTAAATTTTCTCCAAAACAATATTTTGACACCAATAATCTTAACAAGTTAAGTTGTTTCTGGAACTCAATTTCTAATTGATTTTTATCATCTCCAAAACCACTCAAACGCAATCTTACCGCACTTACCGAAGGCAAATATGCTAATTTGATGAAGGCGGGCAAAGCCTCTTCCCATTCGTCAATCTCCTCCGCCAATCTACTTTCACCAATACCTTGGGTTAATAATGTGTGATGTAAAATAAATGGTGCCTTAAAATGTGCTTTCAATTTTGGCAATACTTTGTGCTCCATCATATGCATCATTTCGTAGGGTACGCCAGGCATCGAAATATAAACTACTCCATTATTTTCGAACCACATTCCCGGAGCTGTGCCAACTGCATTTCTAATGGCTATAGAATTAGCTGGAACTTCAGCCTGTCCTCTATTTAATGCTGTTACTTCATATCCTCTCTCTTTAAAAAGTTGCTCAACATCTTTATAAACGTCCTCGTTTAAAACTAATGCTGTGTTAAAATATTTGCATAATGTTTTTTTAGTGATATCATCTTTTGTTGGTCCTAATCCTCCGGTTATTAATACAACTGAAGCTCTACTTGAAGCCTCTTTTAAAGCATTTAAAATGTGTGATTCTTGATCAGAAACAGAAGAAATTTGCTTCACACTAAATCCACAAAGGTTCAATTGTTGCGCCATCCAAGCAGAATTTGTATCTACAATCTGACCGATTAATATTTCATCTCCTATAGTGATAATTTCTACATGCATAATTTATTTATTAAAAAAGTAAATTTAGTGTACTATTGTTGAATCCAACAAATTGCAGGGCTTTTTGTTATAATGATGATAATAAAACACAAGAAATTTACATCCATTTTTTCACAAATCAACGCTCATTAAATCATAAAAAACACTCAAATGTCACGAGAACAATCCATTTTGAATATTCGACCGCACGTAGCTTTTGAAAAAATACATTCAAATCCTGATCAATTATTTCAAGATAATACATTACGTCCAATTTTAAAATTACAACATGAATTAATTTTGGCACTTTTTAATGACTATCTGAATAATCACAAGATAAATTTCAATCATTTAACTGTAGCGCAAAGAAACGCTAAAATAGATCAAACTCTCAAGCAAAATCAAGCATTGCAAGCCCTTTTTAAAGGAGTTATTATTGCCTTATTTGTTAACGAAGAATTTATTTTTTGGGAAAATAATAAAATAGCAGTAAACAAACGAATACAGCAATTATTAATCAAAAGAATACAAAGCTCATTTACGTAAAAAGAGCATTAATAATTTCGCGTTCCTAATTTCTCTATTTAACTCAAAAATAATAATGGATATGTGGCATTTGTAATTGGTTGGCGCCCCCGCCAGCCAACTATAAATCCTCAATGTATTTATTCTCTTTGCCAATGCTTATAATTTCTATCTTCAAAATCTTGTATTATACTCCACATTTATGAATTGTGTCTTTGGTTGGCGTCCCCGCCAACCAGCCATAAATCCTCAATGTATTTATTCTCTTTCTCAACAACATTGGTCATTGGTTGGCGTCCTCGCCAACCAACTATGTATCCTGATTGCATTTAGTCTCTTGGTCAACAACTTGATTTCTATCAATAAATTCTTGTGCATCTCACCACATTTACAAATTAACTTAAAATTAATATTACCTATTAGAATAATATATATCTTTGTGATATCATTTTAATATCAATATGAAAACAGAAATCGAAACAAAACCAACCAATGGAGCCATGATGTTGTTCCTCTTTTTTGCTCTATTTATTGCAGGTATAATTTCCATTTATAAAGAACAACAAATTATGGGTGCTCTCATGCTACTCATCAGCTTTTTCATCCTTCCAGGACTCTGCATTATCAATCCAAATGAATCATTGGTGTTAGTTTTATTTGGCGATTACAAAGGAACCATCAAACAAAATGGATTCTTTTGGACCAACCCATTTATGATTAAGAAAAAAGTGTCATTGCGTGCACAAAACTTCGACAGTTCACCAATTAAAGTAAATGATAAGCTGGGCAACCCCATCATGATTGGAGGAGTATTGGTATGGAAAGTTCAAAACACCTACAAATCTAGCTTTGAAGTGGATGACTACAAAAACTTTATCAAAGTGCAAAGTGAATCCGCAATCAGAAAATTAGCTGGTCTATATCCATACGACAACTTGGATCATGAGCATGAAATTTCATTACGCTCAGGTGGCGAAGAAGTAAACCTTCAGTTAGAAAAAGAACTTGCCGAAAGACTTGAAATAGCAGGCATTGTAGTGCTAGAAGCAAGAATTAGTAGTTTGGCTTACGCTTCAGAAATTGCAGGTGCTATGTTACAGAGACAACAAGCTATTGCTATGGTTGCTGCGCGTCAAAAAATTGTTGAAGGTGCTGTTGGTATGGTTGAATCTGCCTTAAAAAGTTTATCAGACAAAAATATTATCGATTTAGATATCGATAAAAAAGCGGCTATGATTAGCAATTTAATGGTGGTACTTTGTTCTGACAAATCAGCATCCCCTGTGGTAAACGCAGGCACTTTGCATCAATAATAAATAAGAATTAATATGATGTCATAAATTTATTAGTGGTAGAATTATTTTCATTTATAATTGGTATAAAACTTCTACTCAATTATAATTTACAATAAAATTGAGAGATAATGATTAAAAAGAAAACATTTATAATACGCATTGATGAAGAAACGCTTGCTGCAATAGAAAAGTGGGCTGCAGATGAATTCAGAAGCACTAATGGGCAGGTGGAGTATTTATTACATCAAGCTCTCTCAAAAGCCGGTCGCTTAAAAAATAAGGCACAAAAAAAGGAGGAATAAATTCCTCCTTTTTTACAATTTTCTCTTTTTTAATATTCCCACAAATCGTGTTCCATATTAAAGATATCTTCTTTAATTTTTTCGGCTTCCAAAAGCGCATCTAAACCACTCATGTAAGTGTTTATTCTTCTGTTGTAGACATTGGTTTCTTTGTAGATATAACTACTAAAGCGTCTTTTCCAAAAGATATCTTCATAAGTTCTGCGTTCCGCATCATTCCCTTTATTATAAACCTCAGCACTTACAAAAGAAAATCTAGCTTCAGGGTAGTATATCCAAAACATGGTTTCAATCCTTTCTTCACCGTTTTTAGTAAAAAATCTAACCGGTGCAATTCCTATAATTCTAACATCCATTACAGAACGTTGACGATCGAAAAACCAATCTTCTTTAATTCTAAATTGTTTCACTTCAGATGGAATAAACTGACGTTGGGTTATTTTCTCAACCATTTCACCTGTTCCAGGATCTTCAATTTGAGTGGTGTCCCAAGTATTATATTTATTATCTAAATCAGTTTTAGACATTTGGGTAGTAAAATCGCCATCATTTTCATCACCATAGGCAGTGATAGAACCATCTTTTGTTACGCCATCCCATATTACTTGCATTAAGCTTTTTCTTCCTGCAATTATATCGATTGGAAAATACATATCATGGTTTAACTTTTCACGTAAATCAACAATACGCCATACTCTTTTACTCCACATTACATCTGCCTCTCTGAGATATGTATAGGGAATCACTCTGCGCTCTATGGTGTGTTCTTTTACATAAACACCATCTAGAATATTGGATTGTGCAAAAGTATTATTTGAACCAACCAAAGAACCAAAAGCTGCAATAGCCATTAATATTGATTTATTGAACAAGGTTTTCATATCAAGTAGTTTTGATTTGTATTAACCATTAATTTTAAGCGTAATTGGAGGTAAAGTTCTTACAGTTCCATCAGGCATTCTAACCTTGATATCTTCGAAGATTACCCTTCCATTATTTTTAACTTTTGCAAGTAAAGCTGACACTTCACCTGAGAAGTTGTATCCTGTAGCCGAAGCTGATTTAAATTCTCCACCAACATTAAGTGCAACCGAATAAGAAGCTACAGTAACTTTTAAGTCAAAGTCGAAGTTTTTCATTACAGCGGCTACACCTCCAGAGGCAAGCAATAAACTCTTAGAAATAACTCCTCCCGATTCTTTACCACCAACTTTTGCAACCGGATCTGGTAAAGGCTTAACACGAAACTTATAACCACCTTGCATTGGTTTGTTAGCATTACCTTGCTTTACTGAAACTGAAATATTCGCTTCTTTAGAACCTGCTGGGCAGGTAACAATATAAGAACCTTTCTTTGCGGGATCTGGAGAAATACTACCACCACTAATATTTGGGGTAACCAATTCTGGAGCATAACCTGGTACAGAAATATCAACTGGATTTGGAACTCCAATGTATAATACATTCATTTTAGTAGGAGATACAACCAAAGCTGGAGGAGTTACAATATAACTAGCCGCAAATGGATAGTAATTGAAACCTCCTGCCGGTTTTTCAACCTGAATTACACCACTCCATTTTTGTTCACCTGTAGAACCTGTTCCAGCCTTATATTTACCAACACCACCCGAAACTGGAATTTCCTTTCCTGGGTCGTTCTTGTTTAAACGAGGGTCGGTTTCTCCATCATTTTTTGTGGTATCTACAGCACACAATAAAATCTTAGGATTACTAGTACTATTTGATGCCACCAACAAAACATCAGCTTTGTATTCATCGCCTTGTATCAATACACTTGATGGTGCAATAACTTTGGCTTGAAGTTTATCGAATTTAAAATCTGTTGCAGAAACAGCAGATAACAACTTGGAAACAACATCAACTTCTGCGTTAGTTATTTGACTTTGAAGTGCAGTTAGATTTACAACAACAGCAGCCAAAGGTAAGTGATAGAAATTAACTACCTCCCAACCAGCTTTTACACCATTTTCAACACCATCAGGTAAATCCAAGCCAGCCTTTAACTTGCCCTCCATATCCTTTTTATCGGTTGGTAAGAACAATTTTTTATCATCAAAAAGTTTAATCATCTCCTCCTTGTATTTGGCCACACGCTTTTTCAAGTCAAGCGCTGTAAGCTCTCCATCAATTGGAGTTGCAGCTTCACTACCAATCAATAAATTGGTTGGTTCGTCATAGTTGTCCTTTGCATCAACATATTTCAGACTAATTGTATCGGCAACTGCTTTTTCCTTTTTATCGGTTTTTTCAATTACGTATTTCTTAATCTTTTCAATATATTCATTTAGTTCTTTAGCTAACTTCTTAGCTTTTTGTGCTCTATCGTAGTATGGTTTTGTTTTGTTTGGGTCTTTATCCAATGCACCTTTGAAATCGGAGTATAATTTCGCGTTCTTCTTATCAAAGTTTTCATTGGTTCTTTCCAAACCCTCATTAACGATTACGAATGCATCTAGTATGGACTTAGATACGTTCATGGCAAGTAATGCCGTGAGTACCAAGTACATCATACCAATCATTTTTTGTCTGGGGGTACCGCCTGATGACATAGTATCTTATTATTAAATTAGTTGCTAATTATTAATATTATTTATTAAAATTCATTGCAGAAAGCATATTACCATATACGGTGTTTAATGCTCCCAAGTTAGTAGCTAACTTACCAATTTCTTCTTTATATTTATTTGTATCATGAACAGAATCTTGTAAATTTCTCCACAAAGACTCAATTCCTTCATACATTTTGTTGCTGGCTTTTAAATGCTCGCTTGAACCTTGCAATTGCAATTCGTACACTGCATTTAACGCACTTAGATTCTTAGAAACTTGTTGCAATTGCTCACCGTAGGCTTGTCCATCTATATTTGTGTTAGATAAGTCGGCTAAAGATGCAGTAGCTTTAACATAGCTTTTACTTAATTCGCTCATGTTTTGAGTAGCTCCTTCAACCTCTTTTACAAAAGATGAAGTTGCGACCGATGCATCTGCAATATTAGACATTTTACCAGCTTGGTCACTTAAGCTGCGCATTCCTGCTCCTAAGCTTTCTAATAATTCTGGACCAATTTTAGCCTCTTCAAGCATTTTATCTAATTCTTGTGCTACAGGATCTTTTGATCCTTTTTTCACTTCCTTATGACCATGGCCATGACCACCCTCTTCATCATCATGCATGCCGCGCAATTCTGGATATACTAAACTCCAATCAGTCTCTTCATGTATCGGTTCAAATGCCGAGAAAAAGAAGATAATAGCTTCAATAGACAAGCCAGCTACAAGCATGGGTCCTGCACCAGGCCAATGCTGAATTTTAAACATCGCTCCAACAATAACGATAGATGCTCCCCACCCGTATAGATAACCCATGAATGTTTTACCTTTTTTTGACTGAAGTGTTTGAATGATTCCCATAGTTTTTAAAAGAATTTAAGGTTGATAAAATTGATTAGGTCGAATTATTTATTAGTTAATTGGTAATTTTAATTTAATTTTAATTGAAAATATTTAATTATTAATTTAGTTT
>CAIKXD010000115.1 GCA_903831265.1 uncultured Bacteroidota bacterium | reverse complement strand
TTTTATTTAAACAAAAAAAAATAAAAGAATTATTTAAATATGGGACCACCTTTTAATTTAACACCTGGTGAGAAAAATATTTCAAATTTTATAATTGGTACATATTTTGGTATGAAAAATCCTCTACCAACAATTGTTTGTTTACCTGGAATTATTGCGGAAAATCCAAAAGTATACCTTCAACTTATTAGTGTATATGGTTCTATATTTGGAGCAATATCAAGTCTTGTTGCAATTGGATATACCATGAAATATTCAATAAGTTTTATTAAAAAATTAATTAAAAAGAAAAAACACAGACCTTTAAAACCAGTTGAAAGTAAATTTATCAATGATGTAGCAAAGGACACTAAAAATACAAAAAAAGTAACCAAAAAGAATATCACTGCATTTATTCAAAGAAGAACTAAAACTCGTAAACTTTCTTTAAAACAAAAGAAACTTTTAAGTACTGTACTAAGGAAAAAAAGAATAACTAAATTCGGGAAATCAAGATTTGGGAAATCAAGATTTGGGAAATGGCAAAATTATGCAACAGGTGCTCTTCATGCACCATTGTATCTTTCACCTATTGGAAATTTTGTTAATTATGATACAGGTAATACTATATTTTCAAAAAATAAAGAAAGAAGAAAAGCAGCTATGGAAGAAATAGCGGGTACTGCGTTAGCAGTACCTGCTGTAATAGGTTTAGGATATGGGGTACATAGCGTATATCAATATGTAAAAAAGAAAAAAGAAAGAAAAAATCTTTCAAAATTTGGGAAATCAAGATTTGGGAAAGATTTGAGTTTAGAAGATGAACTTAAAACAAAAATTAATGTCAGAAGAGAGGGTAAAAATTTAAATAGTCATGTAAAAGGTAGTGTTGCAAGAACATTTGGTGCATCTGGTGGAGAAGGTATGCAAGAAATTGGTGATTTAAAAAAATATTTAATGGAACAATATATAAATCCATTTAAAGCACGTATTAAAAAATTACAAGATTTTAAGAAATCACAATTTGGAAGAAAGTCAAAATTTGGGAAATTAAAATTTGGAAGAAAATTAAAATTTGGTGGTGCTGGTTGGGATATATCAAAAGGTTTATATTACGGTACTGTTAGTTTATATACAACACCTGCATGTTTTGCAAAATTAGAATCATTTAAAACATTTATGTTAAAGAGACTTATGGAACTTGATTCTGAGTTAAGTTTGTTAGAAGGAGGAAAAGAACAAAAAATAAATCATGAAATCTACAACAAAGATTATAAATTAGATAAATTATCAGTAGCAGGATCATTTATAGGTGATGGAGGTTTTGGAGGTGTTTGTAGAAGTAATATCAATAAAGCAAAAAGACAAATTCTTGAAGTTTTAAAAGATATTTCAAAAAGAATTGTTAGTCTTGAACAAAAAGAACTTGAACAAGACAAATCATCAGCATTTGGAAAACGACAT
The DNA here is from genome assembly GCA_903831265.1 of uncultured Bacteroidota bacterium. Classification (GTDB taxonomy): domain Bacteria; phylum Bacteroidota; class Bacteroidia; order UBA4408; family UBA4408; genus CAIKXD01. The sequence goes on along the minus strand of CAIKXD010000115.1, from coordinate 1,021 downwards.
TTTGGTGGTAATAAATTAAAAATTGCAGCAGCAATAGCTACAATTGGAGGAGGCCTTGCGTTAAAAAGTGCATTGACTCCATCAGCACATGGTTCAAAACAATCAAAGGACCTTGAAGCATACCGAAAAGAACAAAATGCAAAAATTCTTGCAAAAATTCCAAAAAGAAATTAATAAATTATTTTGCATAGGGCATGGAACCTTCATCTGGAGGAGTAATTCCAATGTTTCGTAAATAATTTGAATCAAATGAATATACCTTATCAAAGGAATTATTGAATTGATTTTTAAAGGAATCAGATGAAGTTGTATATCCTCTGTTATAATTAAAGAATTCACAATTTTGAGAATTATCAATTGGTGTATAATTAATTGATTCCCATGATGTTGTATCACGTTGAGGAACTTTTGATGTCCATGAATACTTAGCAAGAAGTTGTGTATTTGTTCCACCTCGTGTTGGTTCTGGAAAAATAATATGGTTCGTTTCTTGTACATTTAAAGGTGCACCTCCAACATTACCATTTGATTGTCTAATTTTATCAGCACCATAGTACCAAAGGTCATCATTATTTGTTCCTTCGTTTGGATTGAAATATCCATCATTTGCTAAAAAACGGTGATAGTCCATTGCACGTACATCATTTGCTGATTTTTTAACTGCTGTAAACGTTGGTAAAATAGTATCAAAATCAACATTACGATAAATCAGTCCTGGATCATTTTTAAAATCTTTTGAATTGACACCATCATTACCACGTTTATTTGTTGCTTTGCCATCCGGAAGATAGTAATCAAATTTTGTTATTGAGTATTGAAAAGGATCTAAAAGATAATAATTCACAGCACTATTTAATTCATAACTACGAAACTGCGTTCCTAATGGTTGTTGGTCTTCTTTAAGAGTTTATATTCAAATAACATTTCTCTAAGTACTCTGGGCCCAGCAACTACCATAGAACTCATAGAGGAAATAAGCATAAATGCTATTATTAAACCACTAATTGAAACAATAAATGGT
>CAIKXD010000114.1 GCA_903831265.1 uncultured Bacteroidota bacterium | reverse complement strand
TTACAATGGTTAATGCCGATACAACTTGAAACTAGTACAATAAGGCTTGGCCGCAATTGAACTAAATTGAAAGTGTAATCGGTATTGTTTTTTAGCACAACGCCTCAAAAAAAAAGACTCCTCATGAAAGACAAAAATACTGGAGAGCACAACCTGCCCATAATTTACACTAATTGTCATTCAGCAGGAAACTATTTAAAAGTAAGCACAGCAGTTTTAAATCAAACACCGTCATTTTGTGCATGCAACTATTTTCGCGCTTTGTACCAATTGTATTTATTAAATAGCCCAAAGCTGTTTAATAAATTTACAATGGTTAATGCCGATACAACTTGAAACTAGTACAATAAGGCTTGGCTGCAATTGGACTAAATTGAAAGTGTAATCGGTATTGTTTTTTAGCACAATGCATCAAAAAAAAGATTCCTCCTGAAAGACAAAAATACTGGAGAGCACATCCTGCACACAATAAAAAGAACCAAAACTAGCATGCGCACAATGCGTGTGATTAGCTCCCCTATAGGCTAATGAAAATTAATTTATTAAAACAAAATTACTCATCGCTAATAAAAAGGGCATAGTTACAAACTACGCCCGGATGAGGCGGTTGTATGCTGCCTCAGTGTTTCGATTTTGAAATCCCATAAATAATTAAAAAGTATAAGATTGTAAGCCCTCCAGTGACTAAAACATATGTAGGCAGTATGATACTATTTATTACTGTGAAAATGATTTGACTTAAAAGAATAAGTGTAAAGAAAACAGCTGAAGTTATTCTTGTTAGAGTGTTTGTTCTATCGTAATCATAGGATATTGACAAGGTTCCTGTTAATGTTAAAGCCATAGACAGAAAGCTTCCAATACCAACTAATAATTTATTGCTGCCCGAAACATAAAAAGAAAGAAAAAAAGCTATGATACTAGCTAGTGCTACTAAAAGAATTGCGGTGAATGTATTTATTTTCATATTGTCTTATTTAAATAATTTATTCCATTGTTTTTGGTCTATGAATACTCGGCAGGTATCATTTACAAGAGCGCAATCAATTTTGAAGTTCTCATTGGTACCCATTATGGTTCGCTGATAAGTTAATGACCACTTGTTCTTTTCGATTTCTTTTACACCAACACGCTTTAGTGAATACCCAAAATCAACAGCACTTAATTTATTTACAAAATCTAAATGCGAATTATTCAAATATGGACCATAAAAGAAAGGCACCATATTTTCGTACTGCTGATTCTTGTGGATCACTTGTAAATAACTCAGAATATCGGTGTTGTAAAAACATAGCGGATTTTTGTACAAACAGTTCTCCTGAGCAATGCAACGCAAATTGCTATTAAAGAAAAATAGACAAATGATTAAATACCTAAACATATTTATTTTATGGGTGGAGGCATTAATGCAAAAAGTCTAGCTACCTCAGGTATTTGCTGAGCCTGCATCCATCCGGGCATACCATTTAGCCAAGCCAGTGTTTCTTTGCAAACTCTATTTGCAAGAATATGACCGCTCAATTCTTGTTCAGTAAATGGTCCTTGAGGTATATCATTTACTAATGCATAAAATTGCACTGTCTGTGGTAATGGTACATTAACATTCTTGAACTGCGGTGTAGTTATGTTTTGCATGGCGTGATTCATAGTTTGCATCATTTGTTGTGCAACTGCCATACTCATACCAAACTCCATAAGGCGTTCTATTGAATTAAAACTATTGTCGTTATTCATATTTGGGAATTTTAAGGATTGGTAGTTGGTGGTGGCGGAGGAGGTGGAACCGCTCCGAATAGATTTTGCAGATCAAGTAACTTGAAGGCTTCCTCCCATTGCTGCATTCCTTGTTTCCAAACAAATGAATTGGGTTGTAATTGGCCATTCATAGCAAGTTGCTGTAGCTGCTGCAGGTTAAATGGACCAGTTTGTTGGCCGTTTACTGCAATAAAGTACTGTGTAATTGGAGGCGGGGGAGGCATTTGATTGTTGCCTGGTGTTTGGGTGTTTTGATTATTCATAGTATTGCCCATATTATTCATCATACCTGCCATTTGGTTACCCATAGCGCCACCCATAATCATTCCTGTCATCATTCCTGCTGGGTTCATATTGTTGCCGCCACCACCAAGATTAACATTTCCCATTTCACCCAAACTGTCTGCCGCTGACTTCAATACTTCTTTTTGAGCATTGGTTTGAATGTTTAGTTTATGCGTTTCAAAAAAGCTTGATTCGGTTTGTAATTTTTGTGCTCGTTGCAGTTCTTCTCTTTGAATACGTAATTGCTCTTCAAGGTTATCAGTGTTAATACGCTGCGTGTCCTGTAAATTTTGAATATTCACATCGGCTTGTGCTTGCAAGGTATCTATTTCAATGTTGGCTTGACTTGCGATTTTCCTTTCAGTAATATCAGCTGTTAGTTTCCTAAGTTTATAATATTGTTCATCGTCCTTGTCAATATCAATTTTGTCAATACTCAAGTTGTTAATTTGAATCCCAAACACATTTTCTATCTCAGGCAACAAACGTACTGTTGTTTCTTTGTTAATAGCATCAATTTGCGTCTCAATTTGCACAGCAGCAACATTTTTTTCTTTGGGAATATTTACAACCAGTGCCTTGATATGCTTATCAATAACAGGCTTCATCTTTTGATTTAATTCCTGCGGTGTGATATTCGATAGTCGATGTATTTTTACGAATTCCCTGTAATCTTTTATCTGGCTGAGTATTTGGTACTGTACAGCACATTTAATACCGAAATCGATAAACCTAGGATCGAAAATATCGAAATAGGGAACTCGGGCATTAAAAGGAATTACTTTGGCTAGGTTTATAAAATAAACCTCTGCCTGAAATGGCGTCCCCCCCCCAAAGGCCAAACCAACTATACTAGACAAAATCGGGAAGTTGGCAGTTTTAAAGGTGTCATCGAAGGGACCTTCGATGAAATCTTGTTGGGTGCCATCTTTTTGCTTATACACAAAAACAGCCACTTCGCCATCTTTTACCCGTAGGCTGCTACCCCAGCGAATAGCATTTTCTTTGTTGGTTGAGTTTGCATCATTACCTGCCGGTCTCCATTTCCAAATGAGGTAGTCTTGCTCATCGCAACGGATCATGTCCATCATGCCGCCTTCTTTTTTACTGCTGAATAGTCCCATCATATATGTATTTTAGAATTGATTTCAAGCAAAACATCCTTTAGGTTTCTAAGTCGAGTCCTTAAATTCAATTGTTTTATTGAAGTGTATGGTGGTTCAATACTCGACAGAGCCTTTATAACCTCGATTCTTTTGTATATATTAAAAATTAGTGTGTCTTGTTGGGAAATTATTTCATCAATATCAGTAGACGATAATGGTGTAATACTTTTCAGAAATTGATAAATGCTTGACATAAATACGGACTCACTCTGAAAACCGCCATACTTTAACAAATTTGATAATGCATCAGAGGAAAGTAAATTAATAACCTGTCTCAATTGATTATCGTGATTCTCGACTATGTCTTTATCTAATTTGATGCTATCAAGCAAGTCAAGGTTATACTTGATTTCAATTAGGAACATATTTAATTGAAGCTTTTTTTTATCTTCGAGCTTTTGTTCAGCAGCTATTTGACGATCTAATTCTGAAATTAATTTAATAAGGCTCATATTAATTATTGTTTGTTTATTTTAGTATGATTTAAGGTTAAACTTTTTTTCGCATGCATTAATATTCTCTAAATCATCTTTATCATTCGTAATTGGATTGCTCATGGTGCGGCTGTTGTACACATAATCTCGGTAACAGAAAAAATCAATTGGCATTTTGAATTTTTTTTCGAAAAAACTCAATCTTTCTTTACAATAATTGGTTGCAGTTTGTCTATCGGTTCGATAAGCCTGCATAACACTTTCTACCCAACCTTGTCTAGGATAAATGCCATTTTGTTTACTCAAAATAATTTTTTTGATCTCGTTATTCCAAAAAACCAGACTAGCTTGTTTTAGAGAATCAATGTCGTTTATCGGAGTTAAATCCTCTCGTAGCTGATAATTTTGAATAATCCCAATTTTGTCATTTATTTCTTTCATTATTTGCCATCTTCTTTTTGAAATCAAAGTCAAAATAAATGTTGAATCTATTCTTGATGTAGATTCAAGATTATTGAAATTATTCCTATCATCGTATAAAATGAAATCAATTGGTTGCTGAAAATTTTTCATTATATTTTTGAATTGATTTTCAGCAATTTTATAATTTGTTTCCTCCGAAAAACCATATTTGCTTTCTAAATAAAAGACATAACCTTTTTGGTAATCTGGATAATCTTCAAAAAAACGTGATTTGAAACCTTCCCAACTTTGGTAACCATCTCGTTTTCTGACACTTTCTTTTAATTTGGAATCAGATATAGAGTCGAGTTTGATATTAAAATTTGTACTTTCTGCTGATTCATTAGACTTTATCATTCTATTTTTTATGAATAAAAAACCATAAAAGCTTACTGCTAAAATTACAACTACGGTGCTTATTAGTCTCCGCTTTTTTTTCTTATTTAAAGCTATAGTAATATACTTTGATGAAAGACTCTCTAGTTCAATTGTTAATTTTTTAATTTCAACATTGTCACTATATCTTGTTTTAATAAATCTAATTTCTTTTTCAACCCTAGCAATCAAAGATTCTAAGACTTCTATTGAGCTGGAATCACTGAGACTTCGCACTTGAACAATCAGGCTCTCCAATGTTTCGATAGAGGCCTCTAGGCTCTTTGATTCATTTAAAGACCCTGAATTAAAAACGAAACCACAAGAACACGTTTTTGACAAACCACTCAGTCTGTTTCCGCAAGAGGGACATTTGATTTGCGAGCCAACAGTATATCTTTCATGGAGATGTTTTTTTGCATCTATGGTCATCTCCACTTCGGCAATATCCACACCGAGTTCCCTTGCCTTCTTGAGAATTATATTTCTTTCCTTTTCGGTTACTTCACCATCGGCAAGAGCTAGGTCAATTAGTTTTTCAATTTCTGGATTCATTATATTTGATTAATTTTATTTAATTAAAAGGATTCCAATATTGCTCCAATTTCCAATCGATTTTACCTTCTTGTTTTTCAATCAATGAAATTAAATTCCAATACTCATTTTTATCTAGCTTAGTCCAAGGTTTATAGGTATAATCATTTAGCTCATTACATTTTTTAAAGTTTGTTAATAGTATTCTATCCAATGGAGGATGAATGTTTTCACAATTCTTCCCTTTGTTATAAATAACTAGGGATGTTTTCAAATAAACTGCAATAATTTTAGCCGCAATTCCGTAGGTGCATTTTTCTTTTTTAAGAACGGTAATAATTTTACCTGCACATTTAATGTGAAAGGAACTGAAGTCATCTTTTCCTATACCATTATATGATTCAACAAAATCTCTCAACCCTGATTTTTCAATTGCTTTAGCAATATTTTCTGTAGTTGTGAAATTTCTTTGAACAGCCCTGGCTGCAGTCCATCTTGCAAAATTATGCCGGTGTTGATTGAAAGTATATTTTGTATCTGCCATCCGAGATTTTTTACTTCATGTTTTCTTTCATCATTTTCTCTTGTTCTTTCATCATTTTCTCTTGATAATCATCCATTCGAGAACAAGAACGATAAGTTGTTATTATGAACATAAGTACAATAAAGAGAATAATTGTAAAGCACCCCATTTTTAAGACACCCGATAAATTGTTATTAATTTTGGATATAATTTTATTAGGTTCAGTTTTTTTTAATTGTAGGTCATAATTGTTTATAATCTCCAAAATATTTGGTTCATTCGCAAAAACAATTTTAGATTTGTTTACAACCTGATTAAATTTTGCCTTCCATGTATTAATAACAACATCCGAAGGTGTCTTTTGAGCTTCTGCTGCAGAAATTGATAAAAACTCTAATAAATCCTCTTTTGTATTTGGTATAGGAAAAGAAGATATAATGCCTGCATGGGCATTGTTAATCTCCATGGCAATGTTCATTGGATGATATAAATGCACATTTTGCCAATTAATTTCATCTGGCTTAGTTGATTGTTTAGCCAAATTTATTTTATTAGTAGCATCTTGCAATAGTTCATTTAACTTTTTGATTGAAGATACTGCCATCGTATTCATATACTCATGACCACAATCGCTGCATTTTGATGTAAACGATTCTACTATTGCTCCGCAACTAGGACAAGTTTTAATATTACCAACTTTTTCTTTTTGTTTTGGTTTATTTGCCTCTAATTGATGAAGCTTGCCATCTAGCACCATTTCAACTTCATCTGCATCAACGCCAAGCTCTGCAGCTTTTTTAAGGATTACATTTCTTTCTTTTTCTGTAATCTTACCGTCAGCCAAAGCGAGATCAATTAGTTTTTCAATTTCTGGGTGCATGTTATTTCTTTTTATTAGTTATCCGGAGTTGTTGTTTGTGCCATTTGCTTACAAGCTTGGTTAACTTAAAGCCTTCCTCTGCTGCTTGGATAGCGGCTTTATGAAATATGCTTATTTCTTTAGTAGGTGTTCCTGGTTTGGACTTTACGAATCCATGGCAAATATCATTTCGACTTGAGAGCCAAGCCTGCAAATCTTTAAAAAGATTTATTGATTCTAGTTTGCCAAAATTTTTTGAATTCACATCTATTTTAAATTTAGGGAAATGTTTCAAACATTCTGTAACCATTTTACCTGTAAACACAAACCTTTTTTCTTTGCCTCGTTCAAAAAATAGCTCAGGCGCTTTAAAAATTAGGAAAGATTGTAAACGGTCGGCAATAATACTTTCACAAACAGCAATAGCTGCAATACATCTTGGCAAGTCATTATTTTCTCTTGCATCATTTAGCAGATTATTTGCTTCTTTATATGATTCGTATTTTAAATTTTTCATTGTTTCAAATGTAGTTTATTTTAGTTTGCGTCCAACTTGCGCAAACTCCTCATAAATATGCACATAGCTAAACTTTGGTGTAAATATAAGAATAGTTTTAAAATCAAGCTTCTATATTTCGTGAAGCCTATAGTTACCAATCATCACATGCTAAAAGCTTAAATTATGTTGCTGTAAATCGCGCAAACCAATAAGAATTTATTACGTTGTGCTCTGTGTATAGAGCTAGCGGCAGCATCAGTTTCGATATCTTAGATTTGATTGCACTAAGGAATAGTGGCAATACATTTAGCATTTAAATTAAATCATCTGAAAATAATCAGCTTTTGCATTTAGGGCTTCATTAATTTACGTGTTTTTTAGCTAATTTATTTATAACTGATTAGAAATTTGCTTTCGTGATTATTTGATTTATTTGGTATTTGTTGCAGATAAATAATGAACCCCACTTCAGCAACTTAATGCCTTGGCCAGTAATCCCCTTACCTGCCTATTGAGTTAACAAAAAGTTTTGTAAATCTTCTTCTATCAATAATTATCAGGCTTACGGACAATGCTAATGTCCAATTGGTGGGGAAAGGCTTTCTGCCCCAACAACCTGGTAAATGCCTTTTCTAATTTTTCTTCGGTGAATTTCATTCAATTCTTTTTATTAATTCTTCAAAGCATTTTGCAACATCTTTTTCATCAGGTATTGGTCTATATGCTAAAGCGGATAACTCAGTTTGATACTTTTCCTTTATTTGTTTCCATAAGGTTGAAAAATTAGTTACCAAAGGAGATTCCGAAATGGATTTAGTCTGCCAATCTTTCGGCTCTTCAAACATTTCTCTATCGTGTCTAAGAATGTTATCAAATTGTTTTTTTAACGAATCTGATGCTACAAATTCAATACACTCTGGGCTTTTCATTAAGTAATACAAATCGTAAAAGTGTCTTATCTTTTCGGAGATACTTTCAACAGTATTTTCCGTAAATGAAAATCGAATTAATGATACCATCTTTTCCAATAGCGTTTGCTCTTTGCTCAACACATTTACTTCAAAGGATTGTAGATTGTATTGCTCAATGTATTTTTCATTGTTTGTTTGCATCAAAAAATCAAATACAAAACTTTGTATGGTAAGCCGCTGATACGGAAAAGGATTAGCAAACGAGTTTATTTCAACAATGAGTTTGTTATTTGAATTGCCTTTTTCTGTGGTAACATATTCAAAAAGAGATTTTCTGAATCTTGAACCTTTACTTGTTACCCCTTCCATTTGCAACTCAGTTAAATCGGGAGTAATTTCTTTTTCAATGTTTCGGATGATGGTTTTTATCTCATTGCCTGTTTTCCCCCTGTCATTTATGATGGCTATATCCACATCTTCTGAAAAGCGTTCTATCAGATTGTATCCTTTTGATAACGATGTTCCTCCTTTAAAAACGGATTCATCAACATATTTACTTTTTGCCAAGCGGCTTAACACCAATGTTATCCAGTAATCTTTTTCTACAAATGGACGATTAATTTTTAATTCTATTTCAGTCAGTTTTATCAACTCTTTAAATATCTTATCATCTAAATGCAATTTCATATAATATTCCAATTTTGAGTGGTTGGCAAAACTGTATTTTTAATACCTAGTTTAAAATTAGTAGAGGGATTTAAACTACTCTTTAAGGTCAATAAATCGAATTTATTTCTAAAAATATTTTCCAAAATAGCACCCAATAATGCTCTAACCCTTGGCGGATATTGCAAAGCATATTTTATTAAATGCTCAATGTCATTTTTTTTTAAAACTTTTATTTTTGGCATCAATATTTTTATAGCATTACTAGCAGATGAATCGGGTATGGATTTTATATCCTTTAATGCATCTAAAATTCCTAATAATGGATAGTTTTCTTCTGTAACTTCTGCGTACGCTTTTACACTATTGGTTTTTAACCAACCAATATTTATTTTTTTTAGATTTCGGTTAGTTGCTATTTTTGTTGTAAAAGCCATTTGAGTAGTTAGACTTAATTGATTGTACAATACATAGCCCGTTACATAGCCCACTCGTTTATCAGCTTTATACAAATAGTTTTGTAGAATACTATCGTAATTTGGGGGCATTTCTCCAAAAATTGAAATTTCGGGCTTATAAAACACACCTTTCGAAACTTTTTTAATTGTTCCCTTTTTTTGCAATCGTTCTAAAGCCTTGGCAGCAGTGAAAAAATCAGTAGCTTCAATACCCAAATCAGCATAACCAAAAGGCTCACTCTCGGGTATGCTTTTTATCTTTTCTCTTATTTGCGCTGCTACTTTCATACTACAAAGGTACTTATTTTTATATAAATGTCAAGTTAATGATGTAAAAAACTTGACATTCTTTCTTGCCCAACAATTTAGTATACGTCTTTTCTTATTTGTTTATAACTGATCAGAAAATTTCATAGCCATTTAATGCAATACTAGTATATAATACCAATGTGATTTATAAATTATTCCAATAATTTAAAATCTTACATCGGTGTAAGCTTTTTGCTGCTGCACCAATCATTTTTTTTAATTTCCAAAACTAACTACTACAAGCGTCTTACAAGTCACTATTTGTCACTAAGTAAACATTGCCAAATGGAGCACAAACTGTGCAAGCGACAATAGCTCCCAATAGCAACCGGGACTTTTTTGTGCGTTGCATCTGCGCTGCCAAAAAAGATACAGCGGATGGCCCGACCCTTCGTTAGGAGGGATGCACCCCAAACCGAATAAGAACAATATCACTTTTAAACCGTTTTAATAATTAAATAATACTTGTTTTTAGCTCCTTGTTTTTAAAACAATCTTTCACTTTTTGAACCAAAAATTACCATACCTTTGCCCGCTAATTTTATGATGGATAACAATCAAGATTTCGACCAATTAAGTCCTAAAGAATTTATTCTTATTAAAGGCGCGCGCATTCATAATTTAAAGAATATTGATGTAGCCATTCCACGCAATAAACTATCGGTAATTACAGGTTTAAGTGGTAGTGGAAAATCTTCTCTAGCTTTTGATACTTTATATGCCGAAGGACAGCGCAGGTATGTTGAGAGTTTGTCTTCTTACGCCCGCCAATTTTTAGGCAGAATTAATAAACCCGAAGTTGATTATATTAAGGGAATAAGCCCTGCCATTGCCATTGAGCAAAAAGTAAATTCAAGAAATCCGCGCTCAACAGTGGGCACTACCACAGAAATTTACGATTATTTAAAACTACTTTTTGCAAGAATTGGGAGAACAATTTCTCCAGTTTCGGGCAATGAGGTTAAGCGACATACGGTTACCGATGTGGTTGATTTTATTGCTACTTTGCCAGCTGGCACAAAGTTAATGGTGCTGGCGCCAAAAAATTACACACACGATGCAGCCATCGAAAAAGTGTTAAACTTACTTCTGCAACAAGGCTTTTCGCGCATTATTTTTGAAAATAAATTAACCAGAATTGATGATTTATTGGCATCAAAAGAGTTCGGAGCTTTTAAAAATGCAAAGGCTGTTAAACTCTCTATTGTGATTGATAGATTAGTAATTAATTTAGAAGATGAAGATGCAAGTAATCGTTGGGCCGATAGCGTGCAAACGGCCTTTTATGAGGGCGAAGGCGATTGCATTTTAGATATTGAATTACCCGAAAATACGAAATTAGAAAAAGGGAAAGAGGCAAAATTTAATAAGGAATTCAGCAACCGTTTTGAATTAGATGGAATGACCTTTGAAGAACCTAATGTGCACTTTTTTAGTTTCAATAATCCACTTGGTGCATGCAAGATTTGCGATGGTTTTGGAACTACCATTGGCATTGATCCTGATTTAGTAATTCCCGATAAAAGTTTGTCGGTGTATGAAGGTGCTGTGGCTTGCTGGAAAGGAGAAACCATGAAAGAATGGAAAGAATATTTCATTAGAAAAGCCGATAGCATTGATTTTCCTATACATCGTCCTTACTACGATTTAACCGCTAAAGAAAAAGAGTTGTTGTGGCAAGGCACCAAGGGTGTAGAAGGAATTAATGCCTTTTTTAAAAGTATTGAAGAACAAGCATTTAAAATTCAATACCGTGTAATGCTTTCCAGATACAGAGGCAAAACAATTTGCCCGGAGTGCATGGGTTCAAGACTCAGAAAGGATGCACAATACGTTAAAATTACTGAGAAATCAATTTGTGATGTGGTGCTGTTAAGTGTGGATGATACCTTAAGTTTTTTTAATAAAATAAAATTAAACAAGCACGATGAAGAAGTTAGTAAAAGATTGCTAGTTGAAATTATCAATCGCTTAACCTACCTGTGCGATGTGGGTTTGGGCTATCTTACTTTAAACAGGATGAGCAACACCTTAAGTGGAGGCGAATCGCAAAGAATTAATTTGGCTGGCTCTTTAGGAAGCAGTTTGGTAGGTAGTATGTATATTTTAGATGAGCCAAGTATTGGTTTACATAGCCGAGATACAGAGCGTTTAATAGGTGTTTTAAAAGCATTAAAAAAGGCCGGTAATACTGTAATTGTGGTTGAACATGATGAAGAAATAATGCGCCATGCCGATGAAATTATTGATATTGGTCCAATGTCAGGTTCACAGGGTGGGCACCTTGTATTTCAAGGCAATTGGGAGAAATTAAAATTAGAAACTACAAGTCTTACAGCGCAATATTTAAATGGTACCGAAAAAATTGAAGTGCCCGCCCAAAGAAGAAAGTGGAAAGAATCAATTAAAATTAAAGGCGCAAGAGAAAATAATTTAAAAGGAGTAAATGTTACTTTTCCATTAAATACAATTACTGTTATTACGGGTGTTAGTGGTAGTGGTAAAACATCGCTTGTTAAAAAAATATTGTATCCTTCATTAAAGAAAATGTTTGAAGGCTACAGCGAGCAAACAGGTATTTTCGATAAAATTGAGGGCAGCATTAAATTGGTGGAAGCCATTGAAATGATTGATCAAAATCCAATTGGAAAATCTTCAAGAAGCAATCCAGCAACCTATGTTAAAGCTTATGACGAGATACGAGCTTTATATGCCGATCAGCCGCTATCAAAAACAAGGGGCTACAAACCTTCCATTTTTTCTTTTAATGTAGAAGGTGGCCGCTGCGACATGTGTTTGGGCGAAGGTGTGGTAAATATTGAAATGCAATTTATGGCCGACATTGAACTTGTTTGCGAAAATTGTAATGGTAAAAGATTTAAACAAGAGGTGCTTGAAGTAACTTTCCAAAATAAAAATATTAGCGAATTGCTTGATATGACTATTGATGATGCCATCAACTTTTTTGATGAAGGCATGCGCCCGGGCAACACCGAAAAGAAAATTATTAGTAAACTTAAACCATTGAGTGATGTTGGCTTGGGTTATGTGCAATTGGGCCAATCATCGAGCACACTAAGTGGGGGAGAGGCACAGCGTATTAAATTAGCTACTTTTTTAATTAAAGGTGCTACCGAAAAAAAGACCTTATTTATTTTTGATGAACCTACTACCGGCCTGCATTTTCATGACATAAAAAAGCTTTTATACGCTTTTAATGCGCTAATTGAACAAGGCCATTCTTTAATTGTAATTGAACATAATTTAGAAGTGATAAAATGTGCCGATTGGATTATTGATATGGGCCCCGAAGGTGGCGATGATGGTGGAAATGTTGTTTTTGAAGGAACACCCGAAGATTTAATCAAAAACAAAAAGTCATACACAGGAAAATACCTTAAAGAAAAGTTGGTGTAAATATTATACGCTTATCAATTATCTGGCGATGTCTTGGAACGGCACGAGTTATAATTTAATTTTTTCAATTTAACTTAAATTTTTAAGTTGAAACGTGTCGGTAAAACTCAGCAATAGCAGTCATTGCAGAGCATGGAAAATTAAGCTAATACATTTAGCAAAATATTTTGCAAATGCGAACAATGATCTGCGGTGGCATCTAGGCGAGTTAATGCTATGATGCCAATTGCCTTGTTTTATCGATTCCACGAATTTTTTACTCACAAGTGTTTGTTTTTAAAGGTATTCATGGGCTCGCTTTGCTCGGCTGCTTACTTTTTTTTCGTAAAAAAGTAAGTTTTGCCAGCACTAAAGCTGTTTAGAACCTCCTAATTTAATAGCAAAATGAGCTGGAAACCAATCTCATTTAGAATGTATGACGGATTAATGATTTAAAAAAAAAGCTGTTTATATTTGGTACTAAATCGTATGCGAATAAAATATTACTTGATCCTCTCAAATTTAAAATCACCAGCAGCAAAAGTATAAGAGTTGGTGTAAATATTATACGCTTATCAATTATCTGGCGATGTCCTTGACGGCACGAGTTATAATTTAATTTTTTCAATTTAACTTAAATTTTCAAGTTGAAACATGTCGGTAAAACGCAGCAATAGCAGTCATTGCAGAGCATGGAAAAATAAGCTAATACATTTAGCAAAATATTTTGCAAATGCGAACAATGATCTGCGGTGGCATCTAGGCGAGTTAATGCTATGATGCCAATTGCCTTGTTTTATCGATTCCACGA
>CAIKXD010000113.1 GCA_903831265.1 uncultured Bacteroidota bacterium | reverse complement strand
TTTAATATTAAATTTTATTTATTTCTATTACTAGCTCTTTAGATTTTCTTGTTTATAAATTATAAGAGCTACCTTGCAAAAGTATTTACCAAAAAACGAAACTTCGTATTTATGAAAAAAAATATATTAGTTATTATTTCATGTTTTTTAAGCTTATTTTCCTTTGCACAATGCTGGAAAAAAGTGTCAGTAGGTTACGCTCATAATTTAGCAATTACAGAGGATGGTTCGCTATGGGTGTGGGGTTATAATCATTTTGGCGAACTTGGAAATGGTACAATTGCAATTGAAAACGCACCTGTAAAAATAGGAACTGATACTAATTGGCTGTTTGTTTCCGCAGGCACTGGTCCAACAGCTTTTAGTTTGGCAATAAAAACCGATGGTACCTTATGGGCTTGGGGAAACAATCAATTCGGACAATTAGGAGATAGCTCAACAATTAGTAAATTATCTCCTGTAAAAGTTGGTGATGATAATGATTGGGTTCAGGTTTCTGCAGGTTATTCACATGCACTTGGAATTAAATCTAATGGCACGCTTTGGTCTTGGGGAAACAGTGCTTATTTTGCATTAGGTTATGGCGCCAATTATGGCCCTACTTACCATAAAAATATTCCTACACAAGTTGGCAATTTAAATACATGGTTGTCTGTTTCTGCTGGCGACCGCTATTCACTCGCTGTAAAAACAAATGGAACAACATGGGGTTGGGGTTATAATAATGGTAATCCACTGGGGCAAAACTCAAATCCAACTTATGTGATGACACCTACGCAAAGATCTTACAATGCAAATTCAATCTTAAGAACATCTGCAGGTGCTAAACATAGCTTTGATGTAAAAACATCTAATCTTATAGTTTTTTGGGGAAGTAATGTTTATAACACATCAGGAGGAACTACCTGTGCTGGTTGTCCTGAATATTATGTGTCTGATATCGATTGTGGTGATAACACAACTGCAATTATTAAAACAGATGGAACATTATGGTATTCAGGAGTTAAATTAGGATATGACTCAACTATTGTTCAATACGCAAATTCATTTACACAACTTGGGCTTGATGCAGATTTCGAACAAGTTTCTGTTGGAAATCAAAGCGGTGCAGTAATTAAAAATGATGGAAGTTTGTGGACCTGGGGCTGGAATTATTGGGGCCAACTAGGAATAGGTGTTACAAGTCAACAAAGTAGCTCTTTAACTTTAGTACCTATTTCTTGTCCATACTGCATAACTGCCACTGGAATTGATGCTCAAAATGTATGTGACTCACTCAATTGGATTGATGGAAATACATATTACACTAGCAATAATACTGCAACTTATACTATCCAAAATGGAAGCTCCAATGGCTGCGACTCACTAGTAACACTTGATTTAACTGTTAATAATTTAAATACTTCAACCAGCGTAAATGGTAATACTATTGCTTCAAACCAAATAGGAGCTACCTACAAATGGCTAGATTGTAATAATAACTTTGCCGTTATTCCTAATGAAACATCCCAAGTTTATATTGCTATAATGAATGGCAATTATGCTGTTGAAATAAATGGAGGAGGGTGTATTGACACTTCAACCTGTGTTAACATTACAACAGTCGAAGTTGCAGAAAATACTTTTTACAATTTATCAATTTACCCTAATCCAACAAATGGATTTGTTTCAATAAATTTAAATAATTTTAAAGGAAAAATAAGCTATACTGTAACTTCAGTAAATGGAATATTAGTCAAACATGCCGACAATATTAATTCAAACAGCTTCAAAATTAATTTAGAAAATGAGAGTAAAGGCATTTATTTTTTAAAAGTAATTTCATCAAACAAAATTAACTGGTATAAAATTATACTCGAATAGTTTTCAAAGTAAATATCTAAGCAGAAGTTGCTCCAATTGCACCTATAGATAATTAACAAATTTAATTTATCTTAAATCAATAAAGCCATTGTGAATTACATCATAATAAAATACAATAAATACAAGCTAATGCTCTTATATGTATTGCTTTTACCTTTATTATGGTTTGGAATAAAAGCAGGTTGGAATAAAGCAAACACAGATTTTCCTAATTATTATGTGAGTGCTCAACTCTTAATTAAAGGACATTTAGCCGATGCCTATGATGTAGATAAGTTTAACACCGCAATTCATGAATATAATAGCAAGGCAAGTGGTTTATTTGTGATGTATCCACCAACAACAGCATTGCTGGCTTTGGGGCTTACATCATTTGACTTATTGAATGCCAAAAGAATTTGGATATTGATAAGCTTAATTGCCATAGTTGGTATTATTTCTTTACTGAAATCAATTTGCAATATCGATAAAACTAGCGCTTCAGTAATTTTGTTGCTCAGCGGTTTTAGTTTATATAATGATTTAATGTTAGGCCAAGTTTACTTGGTTATGCTTGCTTTTATAATCTTAGGTTGGCATGCATTGGTGCAAAACAAAGCAATACTTTCAGGCATGTCTTGGGGTTTTGTTGCAGCATTCAAATTCTTGCCACTTTTTTTTATTCCTTTTTTGCTGTTTAAAAAACAATATAAAATTACTTTTTTCTTGTTATTGAGTTTTATCGTCATACATCTTTTCACACTTGTCATTGGAGGTACTGATGCATACAATAGTTTTTTTCAAGTTTTTATAGATAACTACTTGCATGGCAAAGTAGCCAATCAAACAGCCTTAAGCATACAATATCAAAGCATGGAAGCGCTCGCCAATATACTCTCTCAACTTTCGCACTGGCCCAATTGGTCAGTAAATTTATTGAAAATCATCTGGAAGGTTATTTGGTTATCTTTTGTCATTTTACTTTGGCTAAAATATTTCAATTCAAAATATTTTTTAATAGTTTCACTTACTTCCGTTACTTTGATATTGCTGTTATTCGAAAATGGTTCTGCCTCTTATCATCTACTTTTTTGTTTGTTTGCATCAATGGCATTTTTACAAATAGTTAAGGATAAATGTTGGAAAATAACCTTGCTTTTGGCCTATGCTACTATTGGTTTTATTCCTGTGTTGATAAGTCTTTTGCACATCGATAACTTATTTGTTAATTTCAGCAGATTATGGTGTTTGAGCTTTTTTGCAGGCATTTTTTTTATTGGATTATTCAAACAATCAAAATTTGCCAAATAAATAATAATTGATTTTCAATTATCGCATTAAATTGATTAAAATTGCACACACATAATTGTATTTATGAATATAGATTTTAATAGAAACGAACCTGACTTGTACCTTTTAGTGCGGTACATTTAACTTTTCTAATAATTGAATAATTTCGGGATTTATTTTAGCCCTGATTCTTTTTTCTTTTCCATTGAAATTGTTAAGCATTCTAGCAT
>CAIKXD010000112.1 GCA_903831265.1 uncultured Bacteroidota bacterium | reverse complement strand
TTGTTGGTACCAATGTGGCCTTTGTAGACCATTTTAATTATAAAAATATTAACGAGGACGACATACAGAGCTGTATTTCGAATAAGGTGGATAATTGCATAGAAAATAATACTTCTATTTGCAAAATATCAAAAAATGGTGATAAATGTGTTGTCTCATTTCCCGCAAACAACTTGGTTACAAAAATGCCCAATGAGGAGTATTACTTTGGCAGAATGGCAGATGAACTTATTCGTTATAATCGCATTAAATCATTCATATTTAAACCACAAGCATATTTGTCATTTGGCCAGATAAAATATAATTTGCGTGATAATGAGATTATTGTGCTACAAGATATGTTAACTCAGGAATTCTTTGATACTATGATACCGTCTGATATTAATAATTATGCCAAGTATAATACATATGATAACACCCAGCCATTTGTATCTCAAGCATACAAATCGGAAATACCTATTGATGAAATAATTAATCCGAATCGTGAAAGAGATTGTAACGCTTCAGAACCTGCAAAAATTTCTTCTGGTTATTGGAGTAACTGCTTTCCAAAGAGTTATAAAGAAGTAAGTTATAAAGGCAGCCGATTCTGTGCCCTATATTTAATTATTGATTTAGTTAAAAAGTTCAATGGCAATACTTTAACAGTGGAAGATGTAAAATCTGACTTGGTTGACGAATATAAGCGTCTTGTTACAAGGACAGATGATGAAAATGAAGGTGAATTAATTATTGATTTTGACCGTTCTAAAAAAATTATTGATTTTTTAATTGATGAAGGACAAAATGAAGCAAAGCAGCTGTTAAATAAGACGCTAACATTTGAACAAATGATATTACACGATGGTTTTAGTACAGTTAATTTTGACTTGTGGGTTTTGTTGAATAAGTATGAAATCCCATCTATATTGATTTCAAGTAAGCCATTACCAGAAACAAATAAGCAACGCACTGAGTTTGTTTGTTATAAATCAACGAATGATATATATGCATTCATTGTTGTGCCTGCAATGTATTCTAGACAAAATAAGACAATTCCCGAATATAAGGTCATTGTGAATGCAGACGGAAATGAACAAATAAACATAAACGAAATTCCAATGACTGATAACCAATGTATTGTTAGTATTAACGAGGCAATAAATAATGAAGACAATACTTATTCCATTGAAGAATTCTTTGACGACAATATATTTATAAAACGTGCGTATAAGAAACACGTGTATAAAAAGGTTGCAAACAAAGTATCAGCAGAAGAAAAAAGTGAAAGTATCAGCTTTGAGTCTGAACCTAGTGAAGATTTAAAAGCTTCAAGAAAGGAGGGCTTAGAATTAGTTAAATCAGTTATTAATGTCGAGGCTCTGAAAGAAGAAGCTCCGATACAAACACCAAAAAAAACTTCAACAAAGAAGGCATCTACCAAAAAAGGTGGTAAAAAAGTTACTCGTCGACGCCGTTAAAATAGTTAAGTTGAAATTAGTTAAGTTAAATGTATATACATTAAATTAACTAATAGAATCGTTATCATCGTTATTATCATATTCATCGTTATCTGAATAATGTTGTTGGTCATCATAATTGCCATATTCCCTTTGAAGTGTGCTTATGTTTTCATCATTTAATTCATCATCCAAGCTTGCAACAGTGTCTTCATCATCATATTCATCTGATTCTAAAGTTGAAACTTCTGGGTCAGCAGCTGGATTACTTGGTTCTAAGCTTGCGACTGTTTCTTCCAAGTCTTCTTCCTCACTACTATAATATTCTTCATCTTCATCATACTCAACATTAGTGCTAAAATAAAATAATAATTGTGCTGCTTCTTGTATTTCTGTTTGTATATCTGAAATGTCAATATTATGAAACCCAATATGT
>CAIKXD010000111.1 GCA_903831265.1 uncultured Bacteroidota bacterium | reverse complement strand
TTAAGATTTAAATATATATATAATGAATGATTAAACATACACTAATTAGCAATAATTTATAAGTTAAGGTGATTGCTGTAGATGACTGTTTGTGTAGCGTTATAGGTGATGTTTGCGTGAGCAATTGCAGCGGATATCCTTTTTATTTGCAACCGAAACATCGGTAAAAATAAAAAGATAGGAGTGAAAAGTGCGACCCTCCATATTTATGGAGGGGCACGCCCTAAAAATAATAAGGATAATAGCTTTGTGTTTTATGGTTAAACCTTCCACTATTGCTAATTGCAAACGTGATAGGATAAAATTAAGAATGGTACTAAAAATTAAATAATTTAGTTTCGCATTTTTTACCTTTTATTACAACATTTATTCAGCAATTAGTGTTATTTTCGTTGCTGTTATTTTATGCTCCATTTTATAACTTTACATTTGATTAATTAATAAATACAAACACAATATGGAACACCCAAAAACAGGAAAATGCCCAGTGATGCATGGTGCAAATACAGAAACCCAAAACTCAGTAATGGATTGGTGGCCTAAGGCGCTTAACTTAGATATTTTGCATCAGCACGATACAAAATCAAATCCTTTAGACAGCGATTTTAATTACAAAGAGGAGTTTAAAAAATTGGATTTAGAAGCGCTAAAAAACGATTTAAAATCTTTTATGACACAAAACCAGGACTGGTGGCCGGCCGATTGGGGTCATTATGGTGGTTTAATGATTCGTATGGCTTGGCATGCTGCTGGTACATACAGAATTGCCGATGGAAGAGGTGGAAGTAATACAGGCAACCAACGTTTTGCACCTTTAAACAGCTGGCCCGATAATGGTAATTTAGATAAAGCGCGTAGGTTATTGTGGCCAATTAAAAAGAAATATGGTAACAAAATTTCTTGGGCCGATTTATTTATTTTAGCAGGTAACATGGCTTACGAATCGATGGGGCTTAAAACCTTTGGTTTTGCTGGTGGTCGCGAAGATATTTGGCATCCAGAAAAAGATATCAATTGGGGTTCAGAAAAAGAATTTTTAGCACCAACAAAAAGCCGTTATGCTAACGATGCAGACAGAACATCATTAGAAAACCCTTTAGCAGCCGTGCAAATGGGTTTAATTTATGTGAATCCAGAGGGTGTTGATGGCAAGCCTGATCCGCTTAAAACGGCACATGATGTGCGCATGACATTTAAACGTATGGCCATGAATGATGAAGAAACAGTGGCATTAACTGCAGGTGGTCACACAGTAGGAAAGGCGCATGGAAATGGAGATGCAAGTATTTTAGGTCCCAATCCAGAAGGTTCGGAAATACACACGCAAGGTTTTGGCTGGATGAATCCAAAAGGAAAAGGAAATGCCGAAGATACTGTTACCAGTGGTCTTGAAGGTGCTTGGACATCGAATCCAACACAATGGGACAATGGTTATTTCGACATGTTGTTTAACCATGAATGGGAATTGAGAAAAAGCCCCGCTGGAGCATGGCAATATGAGCCGGTTAATATAAAAGAAGAGGATAAACCAATGGATGCTCATTTAGCTGGTAAACGTCAGAATCCAATTATGACTGATGCAGACATGGCGATGATTAAAGATCCTGAATACAGAAAAGTATCTGAGCGTTTTCATAAAGATCCGGCTTATTTTACTGAAGTTTTTGCAAGAGCATGGTTTAAATTAACACATCGTGATTTAGGGCCTAAGAATCGTTATTTAGGTGCTGATGCGCCTCAAGAAGATTTGATTTGGCAAGATCCTATACCAGCTGTTGATTATAAATTAAGTGAGGTAGAGGTTGAAGAACTAAAAGGCAAATTATTGAATAGCGGTTTAACACAAGCTGAATTAATTAACACAGCTTGGGACAGTGCAAGAACATTCAGAGCATCTGATTATAGAGGCGGTGCCAATGGTTCGCGCATTAGATTTGCACCTCAAAAAAATTGGGAAGGCAATGAGCCTCAGCGCTTAGAAAAAGTATTAAATAAACTTACCGAAATACAAGCTGGATTAGCTAAAAAAGTAAGTTTGGCCGATTTAATTGTTTTAGGTGGAAGTGCAGCAGTTGAAAAAGCGGCACACGATGGTGGTTATAAAATTGCAGTTCCATTTGCTGCTGGTAGAGGCGATGCAAGCGAGGCAATGACTGATGCTGCCTCTTTTGAAGTATTAGAGCCTTTGCATGATGGATACAGAAATTGGTTGAAAAAAGAGTATACCATTCAACCAGAAGAATTACTGTTAGATAAAACACAATTGATGGGCTTAACGGCACCTGAAATGACTGCCTTAATTGGTGGTATGCGTGTATTGGGAACTAATTATGGCAATACCAAACATGGTGTGTTTACTGATAAAGTAGGTGTATTAAGCAACGACTTTTTTGTTCATCTTACTGACATGAATAATTCATGGAAGCCGCTGGCAGAAAACCTTTACAATATTGTAGATAGAAAATCTGGTCAGGTTAAATTTACAGCTACAAGGGTTGATTTAGTTTTTGGCTCAAATTCTATATTACGCGCTTATGCCGAAATGTATGCACAAGATGATAACAAAGAAAAATTTGTGAAAGACTTTGTGAATGTTTGGGTTAAGGTGATGAACGCAGATCGTTATGATTTGAATTAATTTCAAGCATAGATAATAAGGAATCAACATTAGACGCAACAGGCGTATTGAAATTTAATAGAAAATGGGACATTGTAAATTTTATGATGTCCCATTTTTTGTGATTAATCGGAGGTGTCGTTTGCAACTTCCTCATCAACTAACTTTTGTTTGTTCAAAATTGTGCTCTTACTAATAGTCGAATCTCAAGATGGCAGAAGGATATACAGAATTCACCACCATTTTTACATTGCCATTTATAAAATATTGACCAAGGTAATACTGCATTCCAATGTGAAAGGGTAAACTTTTGTCAAATCTAAATTCAACGGAAATAGGAATCGAATATCCAAAAGCTAAGGATTGAATTTTAGAACTGCCTATTTCCTGCCATTCGTGACTCAAATCCTCAGCAGGATAGCGACTAAACGAATGAAAAGTTGGTTCTGATTTAGTTACAATATATACGCCATTTACATAATATGAATTAAAATTTGAAGATATTAATGCTCCTGAAACACCTGCACCAATTCCAAAACGAAAAAGTTTGTGTTTACCAAGGTGCGGTGTATGTAATACGGAAATAATATGTAGGCCAAAAATATTACTGCTCCCTTCCACACAATACAATTGTCGTGAGATTGTATTGCCGATAGTATTTTCACCAATTATTTGTTCATGATTATCGGTATAGCTAGAGGAGGTACCCATGTTAAAAGCAGTTCGAAGCTCAATTAATTTTAAAAAAGAAGATTTGTTTTTGAACATTGGCCAGCCAAACTCTATACCCACAGCAGTAGGTATGAAAAACGCCTCACCAGTTGTAATTTTTTCGTCTTTACCCCAATTTGTAAAATCAATTGATGATAAACCAAGCGAAGGATAATGTTGTGCAAATTTGTCGATATTGGTAATTGTTGAATTTATATTATAAAGGGCAAAGCCATAACCAACACTCCAATTTCGTGGTAATGTATCCTGAGCATTGATAATTGAAGGAACTATGAGTAAGAATAGAACAAGCCTTAGATTTTTCATTAAATTACATTTTAGTAAGCTATTGATTGTGCGCTTAAAAATATTTTTCAAAGATGATCCATCAACGCATTATTTAAAATGATTTTTATCATTGTTTTATAGAAAGATTTCTATTTACATCATTGTTTACTTAGGCTGATTTTCGGTAATATAAATCGGTAATGGAGGTTGATATTTTAAATCTGCTATTCGCAACTTGAATTATTAGTATCATACTATTTAGAATGCTATTTTTGTACTTTATCAAAAAAGCATGACCAAGAAATTCCTAATTGTATTTATTTGTTTGTTATTAATTTGTTTAAACAGAGAGGAAACATATTGCTGGGGCTTCTTTGGGCACAAGCGCATCAATAAAATGGCTGTTCTTACTTTGCCAGAAGGCATGATTGGTTTTTACAAAAAGCACATGGATTATATTAGCGAACATGCTGTTGATCCAGATAAAAGAAGATATGCAGTTGCTGCGGAAGGAGCAAGGCATTATATAGATATTGATCACTATGGTGATAATGCTTTTGAAATTGTACCAAAACGTTGGAATGAGGCGGTTAAAAAGTTTACTGAAGATACGCTACAAGCCTATGGCATTGTTCCTTGGCACATCGAAAAAATGGTGAATAGATTAACAGAAGCTTTCAAAAAAGAAAACTTGGATATGATTTTGCATGTTTCAGCCGATTTGGGACACTACATTGCCGATTCACATGTGCCATTGCATACCACAGAAAATTACAATGGTCAAAAAACAAATCAATATGGTATTCATGGTTTTTGGGAATCGCGCATTCCAGAGCTGAAAGCCGAGGATTACGACTACTTTGTTGGTAAGGCTGCATTTGTAGATAATGTATTGGATATGGCCTGGAAAACGGTAAAAACAAGTCATGTGGCTGTTGATACTGTTTTAGAATTTGAAGCAAAATTAAATAAGGAATTTCCGGCCGATAGAAAATATGCTTTCGAAAATAGGGGTGCAGCTTTAACCAAAGTTTATTCCGAAGAATATTCCACTAAATATAATGATATGATGAGTGGCATGGTAGAAAGACGCATGCGGCAATCCATACTTGCTGTTGGATCGCTTTGGTTAACTGCTTGGGTAAATGCGGGGCAACCCAACTTAAATAGGTTAGAAAGTAAGGAGCTTTCAGATTCGTTAAGAAAAGCGCAGCTAGCCGAAGAAATGCTATGGAAGACAGGAAAAATACAAGGTTCAGGAAAAGGACATGATGATTAAATCATTCAATTTTACCTTTTTTTATTGAAATCTTTGGAATGAATAAACAAGTAAAGGCAAAGCCATTTCATACCGTAAGTAAATATTTTATCGAATTTGTGCAAACACAACAATTCGGTGGAATCTTATTGCTTGCCTGCACATTTTTTAGTATTGCGATTAGTAATTCGGCCATGGCTGAGCGTTACATGCATTTTTGGCACACTTCTTTTCAAATAATTATTAGCGATACTGTTTTTTCTAAAAGCATAGAATTTTGTATCAACGATGGTTTAATGAGTATCTTTTTTTTACTCGTTGGCATTGAAATAAAAAGAGAACTTACCGATGGAGAATTAAGTACACGACAAAAAGCAGTGCTACCTTTGGCTGCCGCTTTTGGTGGAATGATTGTGCCTGCTTTTATTTTTTATGTTTTAAACAGAGGCACCGTAGCCGCTGCAGGATGGGGAATTCCAATGGCAACTGATATTGCTTTTGCTTTGGGTATTTTGGCTTTGGTTGGTAAAAAAGTGCCCATTGCTTTAAAGGTATTTTTAATGGCTTTGGCTGTGGTTGACGATTTAGGGGCTATTGTCGTTATTGGTTTGTTTTATAGCAGTGGTATTCAGTTGATGTACGCATTCTTAAGTTTATCAATCATCATTTTACTTGTTGTATTGAATAAACTTAAAGTTAATTATAGTAGTGTGTATGTTGCCTTAGGATTTGTGTTGTGGTTTACCATACATCGTATGGGCATTCATGCCACGCTGTCGGGCGTGTTGCTTGCTTTTACTTTACCATCATTTCAAAAAAATGACATGCCCTCTGTGTCAGGTCGTGTAGCGCATTTTATACATATTCCTGTCACCTTTATGATTATGCCTCTCTTTGCTTTGGCAAATACATGTATTGTTTTTGGAGGTAATATTTTTGTAGGAACACCAAGCACCTTAATTTATGGAATATTAGCGGGTTTGTTTTTAGGAAAACCATTTGGTATTATGCTCTTTAGTTACCTTGCAGTTAAATTAAAATGGGCTACCATGCCTCGGGGTGTAAATTGGAATTTATTGCTGGGCGCAGGCTTTTTAGGTGGAATAGGTTTTACGATGTCGGTGTTTATTACACTGCTTGCTTTTAATTTACCCGAAATGATTAATGCAGCAAAAATAACGATTGTACTTACTTCATTATTGGCAGGTGTTGTAGGATTTATTTGGCTGAAATTTACTTTAAATAAAATGAAGGAATGAAATTGGCCGAAACTTTTTTATTTGTGATTAATCCCAAAGCAGGAGGGCGCTCAAAGGATGGCTTAAGTGATTTAATTGCTTTAAAAGCTAAGCAATATAATGTGCCATTCGAAATTATTTTTACAACACATGCTGGCCATGCATATGAATTAGCCAGTGTTATAGATGAAGAAAAATACAAAGTAATTGTGGCTGTTGGTGGCGATGGTACTATTAATGAAGTGGGTAGAGGATTAATTAATAAATCAGTTGCTTTAGCAATTGTTCCTATGGGTTCTGGCAATGGTTTAGCACGATATTCAAAGATTCCTTTAGCTACATTAAAGGCCATAGAAAACGCATTTGCTGGTAAGGTGTGTGCGATGGACGCAATTCAAATAAACAATCATTTTTCATTTAATGTAAGTGGTGTAGGCTTCGATGCGGCTGTGGCACACGAATTTCAGCATATGCATACACGTGGCTTTTGGGGATATTTTAAATTGGTATTAAGGCAAGCATTTAACTTTAAACCAGTTGAAATTAGTATTGATTTGCACAGTACAGATGGGATAAAAAATATCAAAGACAAAGTTTTTTTAATGGCTGTGGCCAATAGCAATCAGTTTGGTAATAATGCCATTATTGCGCCCGCTGCTAATACTTGTGATGGCAAATTTAATTTAGTAATTGTAAAACCTTTTCGTTGGTATTTAATGCCTTACTATGCAGCCATGATGTTTGCCAACAAGTTCGATAAAATTAGTGCGGTCGTTAATTATGAATCAGCTCATTGTAACATACGCGCATCAACCACCACATGGCATGTAGATGGAGAGCCAGTGAATATTGCTTCGCCAATTGAAATTAAAATTTTACCTTTAGCCATTCAAATAATAGTTCCTCAATAACCATCGTTATGAGTAAAAAAAACAAACAAGTTACCAATGTGGTGTATAGCACCAATCCTAATTTTAGTTATCAGTTTGAACAAGAACAAGAGCAACAAACACTTGATCCTAACAAACAAAATTTACGTTTACTTTTAGATAAAAAAAATAGGGCAGGGAAGTCGGTAACCCTTGTTACTGGATTTGTTGGTAAAGAAGAAGATTTAGAGGCCTTAGGAAAAATGCTCAAAAATAAATGTGGTGTTGGAGGAAGTGTTAAAGAGGGCGAAATTATTTTGCAAGGCGATTTTCGCGTAAAGGCAGCAGAAATATTGACGAAGGCTTTGTATAAGGTAAAGGTAATTTAATACAATTCTCCAAAGTGCTTTCTAGCATCTTCAAAAAACAACTTAAATTCCCCATCAAAATCTTGGTAATGCAATTCTAGTTCTTCGGTAGCAAATTGCATGTTTGAAACAAAGCTTGTTCTGCTTGCCATTCCGGTGAGCGTAAGTTGTATTCCTTCTATTTTGCTGTAATTCAATAACCAATTATGCTTTATCATATAAGGCAATAAGTATTGTGATTTTGGTGGTAAACGATCTATATTTTGATGCATTAAAACATATACATTGTTTGCAAAATAAGCCAATCCCTCATCGTGATAATTGCTCCAATTGGCGGCTAAAAAATGATCATAAAAGACATCTACAATTACACCTGAATATTTTCTGTAGCGAGGCATTAGGCGCGCTGCACTGCTTTTTGTGATGTGATGCGCATCGGTATAAGCATCAATTTCGCGGTGCATTTTAATACCTTGAATCACGTCAGGCGTATATCCTTCAAAGTTTTTTCCTTTAATTGCATCGGCAATAAAATTGCCAATCATGAGTTCTTCATTGTGTTTAGAGAGGTAAAGATGGGCAAGGAAGTTCATTGGATTACTTTAAGTTTTGGATTTACTTTTGTTTTATCTCCTAACATTTTTATTGTTAAACATTAGTTATGCATTACCTATAAAAGTAAACATTTTTATACCAAATAAAATGATGGGTTATTAAAATTTTGCCAAGTAATTTTATTTATTTTTTGTAGATGATTTGGTTTTAAATTTAAAAATCTATTTAATGATTGGGGGGCACGAGTCTGAAGACTCGCGTCAGTGTGAGCCAGTGTTTACTCGCACCAGTGTTGTTAATTCAATAAAAATGATTAAGCCTAAAAAGAACCTTAAGGCGATAACCTTTCAATCTTCCAAACATCATTCACATTGCTATACCTTAATCGGTCGTGCAACCTGCTTGGGCGGCCTTGCCAAAATTCTATACTTGTGGGAATAATGTTGTAACCACCCCAATGCTCTGGCTTTGGAATAACTTCAAGATGTTTAAATTGTTCGGAATAATGCAAAAATGCATCTTCAACTACTTTTCTGTTTTCAATAACTGCACTTTGATTGGATGCCCAGGCACCAATTTGGCTTTCGCGCGGACGGCTGTGAAAATAATCGGCAGAGATTTGTTGATTTATTTTTAAAATGCTGCCTTCGATTCTTATTTGGCGCTCTAAATCAGGCCAAAAGAAATTTAAACAGGCATACTTATTTTGTGCCATATCGTTTCCTTTATGGCTGCTGTAATTGGTATAAAATACAAAACCATTTTCATCAAATCCTCTTAGCAAAACTATCCTTGAACTTGGTTTTCCTTCTGCAGAAACCGTAGAAACTGTCATTGCATGTGGTTCCAAAATTTGGGCTTCAACTGCTTGATGCATCCATAATTCAAATTGTTTGAATGGATTTAGATTCACATCCTCTTCATTTAAAAAAGCACTGCTGTATTCTTTTCTTAAAGAAACGATTTTACTATTGATGGCTTCCATTTTATTTTACTCCATGCATTAATTTTTTCATCAATGATGAAATTAATATCAAAATTAACCCACAAACCAAAGCATAAATGGCAAGTTGTTTATAACCATCGGTATAGGCCATTAATTTTTCAACCTTGCTGGCATCATCGTTTGGTGTACTCATGCCTGCGCCTAAAATTCCTGCAACATATTGGCCGTAGGCACTTCCTAAGAACCAAAGTCCCATCATCATGCCTGATAAATGTTTTGGTGAAAGTTTTGTAATTATTGATAGGCCGATAGGAGAGAGGCATAGCTCACCTAATGTAATCACCAAGTAGGCTAGCGCAAATATGTTTAATGATGTAACTCCATTGCTATCCGCAAAAAAACGGGTATAGTAGAAAACATAAAAAGCAGCACTTAAAAACAAAAATCCTAAACCAAATTTAATAACCGTATTAGGCTCTAATTTTCTTTTATTCATACCTATCCAAAGCAACCCAAGTAAAGGGCTAAAAAGGATAACAAATAGTGAATTTGAAGTATTGTTTACAATATTTGGATCAATATTAAAAAACAATAATTTATCGCTGAGGTTGTTGGCTGCAAATAAACTTAAAGATCCGCCGCTTTGCTCAAAGAAGGCCCAGAATAATATAGAGAAAGCAATAAACAAAAAGGCTGCAATCAATTTAGATTTATCTGCAGCTGTCTTTAGTTTCACTAATTCAAACAAAAAGTAAATGATAGCTACAGGGCCAATAGTGTACATAAACATATCGGTGTAAGCTGTATTTTTAACCATAACTAAGATTAACGGTATACTAAGTAATGATCCTGCATACACCATCATTTCTCTGCTTTTGCGTTTAGCATCTGTTAAGTGCAATAGTGGTGAATCTCCAATAGGACCTAATGTTTTTTTAGTGAAAGCAAATGTAATTAAGCCAATAATCATTACAATTGCTGCTGCCAAGAAGGCTAAACTCCATGAATGATATTTTCCTAAATACACGCAAATTGCCCCTCCTAAAAGCGCGCCAATATTGATTCCGGAATAAAATAAACCAAAGCCCGCATCTCTTCTTGGATCATCTTCTTTATATAGTTCGCCCACCATAGAAGAAATGTTGGGTTTAAAGAATCCAGTTCCTATTATTGAAAGCGTAATACCAAAATAAAATAAATCTTGTGGCGAAAAAGCAATTATTAAATTGCCTGCAATCATTACAACACCACCAAAAAATAAAGACTTTTTAAAGCCTAAAATTTTATCAGCAAAAATACCACCTATAAAAGTAAATGCATACACAAAAGCTTGTATAGCACCGTATTTTAAGTTAGATTCTTTGTCGGTTAAACTTAACTGGCTTACCATAAAAATGGCCAACACACCGCGCATGCCATAAAAACAAAAGCGCTCCCACATTTCGGTGAGAAATAAATACCAAAGTTGTTTTGGATATTTTCCTTTAAAATTTTGTATATTTTCTAATGTGTATTCCACCTGCAACGAATTTAAAGGATAATATTAATTAATACCATGCATCATTTTCTGTAACTTTTTGCATAAGAAAAATAGGGCAATTGAAGCTACACCTGAAAAGAAAACAAAAACAATAAAATAAGAGAATAAACTATCAATTTCGAAACCTAAAAGACTTGGAAAGCTAGTGGCTTTGGGATCAGGATAGAGCGAGCTCATTGTACCTGCTAATTTATTACCAGTGGCAATTGCAAGAAACCAAATACCCATCATTAATGAGGTAAAGCGCGCAGGGGTTAATTTATTTACCATAGATAAACCAATTGGACTTAAAAATAATTCACCAATAGTGTGTATTAGATATAAACCCGTAAGGAAGAAAATGCTTGCTCCTGCTTCGGGAATGTTTTTAGCCCCAAAGGCAATAATTAAAAAACCAACAGCCAATAGCATTAACCCCATCGATTGTTTATATGGTGCCACTGGATTAATTCCTTTCTTGGCTAATCTCACCCACATGGCACTGATGATTGGTGCAAGTATTACAATAAAGCCAGCATTAAAACTTTGAAAATAACTTGCCGGCATTAACCATCCAAAAATGGTTCTGTTGGTTTGTTCTTCTGCAAAGAAAGTTAAAGAAGCGCCTGCCTGCTCGAAGCACATCCAAAAGAAAATAACAAATATCATGATAAGAATAATTACCCAAAGTCTGTCTTTCTCTATTTTAGTTAATGAAGTATCAGTAATAATTACTATTGGACCAACAATTGTCATCCCATAAATTAAAGAACCCCAAACATCAACTCCTAAAAGTAAATGTATGGCACTAAAAGTTAGCGTAATTCCGCCAACAAGAATCATAACTTGCTTTGAACTAAACGAAGCATCTTTAGCATCTGCATTTCCTGTGTCTATCGCATTGTTGGGACCAACACCTAAAGCTTTACCATCGGGGCCAATTAAGTATTTATCTTTTGTAAAATAAAACATTACTAAACTTATTAGCATACCAATTCCAGCAGCTAAAAAGCCCCACTTAAAATCAACATTTTCGCCTAAGTAACCACAAACTAATGGCGAAACAAATGCTCCTGCATTGATGCCCATGTAAAAAATTGTGTAGGCTGCATCTTTTCTACTGTCGCTTTCTTCGTAGAGTTGACCAACCATGGTAGAGATATTTGGTTTAAAAAATCCATTTCCAAAAATCAAAAAACCCAGGCCAGTCCACATTAATGTTAATGCTAAACTTTTATCATCACCAGAACCTAAAGAGGCAGAAAAGAACATAAAAAATTGTCCTAATGCCATTAAAATTCCACCTACAAAAATTGACTTTCTGTTTCCCCAATACCTATCTGCAACATACCCACCAATGAGTGGTGTAAGATACACTAGACCTGTGTAGCTGCCATAAATATTACTTGCTAGTGCTTTGTCTAACAATAACACTTTTGTCATGTATAGTACAAATATTGCACGCATGCCGTAATAACTGAATCTTTCCCAGAACTCAGTTGCAAATAGCACATATAAACCTTTTGGATGTGAAGTAGATTGATTAGCCTCCATATTATTTAGTTAGTTAAAATTTTTAAGTTTATTTTTTGTTTAAGAGTGTAAACAAAAGAAAAATATTAGAAAGCATCAATATTTTAACGCACAAACTACAAACATAGGTTGATAACTCTATTTAAGAGATACGGTTATTCGTTTCTAAGTGCCTCTACAGGATCGAGCTGAGAGGCTTTGATAGCAGGGTAAATGCCGGCAATTAGCCCAACAGTTAAACAAATAATTAAGCCACTGAGTATCCAAAACCATGGAATAATAAAGCCTGCACCAACAAAATAGGAGGTTACATTGCCAGTAGCAATTCCTAAAATAATTCCTAATATGCCACCCAATTGACAAATTACCACAGCCTCTACTAAAAATTGGAAACGAATATTTTTACTTGTTGCGCCTAATGATTTTCTTATTCCTATTTCTCTTGTTCTTTCGGTTACCGAAACCAACATAATATTCATTAAGCCAATTGCCGCACCTAATAAAGTTATAAAGCCAATAATGGTTGCTGCCATGGTAACATACTTAATATTACCAATTAAAATATTGGCTAAGCTATCGCTTTTTACAATTTCAAAATTATCGGATTGGCCTAACTTTACGTGTCTTATTTGGCGCAATAAACCTTTGGCTTCGCCTTCTGCAATTTCCATTTCTTGCGGGTTTTCGGAAGTTACGTTTAATACATAACTCATTTGATCATTACCAAAATATTGACGCCCATTTGTGATAGGAATAATAATCACTTTGTCGCCACCCATGCCCATGCTAGCACCTTTTTCTTCTAAAACTCCCACAATTTTGTATTTTCCAACGCCAATATTTACAACTTCATTAATTACGTTTTTTTGTTTTGGAAATATTTTTTTTACAATTTCTTGCCCAATAATCACCACATTGGCGCTTCTGTCAACTTCTGTTACTGAAAAATTTCGGCCTTGTCTTAATTCATAACCGCCACTCTGTAAATAGTTTTCATCGCCTGCAAAAACTGCAATATTGGGATTGGTTTTTAAGCTTTTGTATTTAACCGTGGCTCCTCGACTGGCAACTGTAGAAATAGAAACGGTAGATCTAAATGTATATAAATCTTTAAATCTTACAGCTTGCTCAAAAGTAATTTCAGGGTATTTTTTTGGTTTGCGTCCACCACGACCAATGCGCACCACCAATTCTTTATTTCTTATGGTAAAAGTGTTGGCACCTAAACTGGTAAAATTAGAGTTGATACTTTGTTTAATAGAATCAATAGCTGTTAATATACCAACCAAGGCAGTAATGCCAATGGAAATAATTAAAATTGTAAGTATCGACCGAAGCAGGTTGCTATTGATGGCATTTAGTGCTATCTTGATATTTTCTCTAAACACTTTTTATATACATTTAAAAATGCTGTTTGAAAGGATTAAATGTTGGGTTTAATTTCAATATTGTAATCGTTCCAAGCTCTTTTTATAACTTCAAAAGCTTCGGCTTGCCCATAGGCTTCGGTAATTTCACAGATATGTTCTTCAAGTCCGGGCATATTTTTATAGGTTAAAAAATAATGTTTCAATCGATTAACAATTGCATCAGGACAATCACTTAAATCTTTAAATTCTTTGTATACTTCGTCGTTAGCCATTACCGCAATAATCTTATCATCAGCTTCGCCACGGTCAATTAATCTAAAACCACCAATAGGAATGGCGCGCAATAAAATATCACCATGTGTAATATTTCTCTCGCTCAACACACAGATATCTAGCGGGTCGCCATCTCCTTTAAGACCCGGCTTTCCTGTTTTTTCTGAACTTAATGAAGCAACAGTTTTGCCACAGTAGGTTTGGGGAATAAAGCCATATAGCGCAGGAATAATATTCGAAAATTTTTGCGGACGGTCAATTTTTAAATATCCACTTTCTTTGTCAATCTCGTATTTTACGGTGTCAGAAGGAACTATTTCTATATAAACATTAATTTGATTTGGGAATTTATCTCCAATGGAAATGCCATGCCATGGATGAGCTCTATATTTCATTTGTATTTTTTATTGTTTCAAATATATGCATTATAAGGCAGCCGAAATTGTAAAAGTGCTATTTTTAATAAAAGCAATACTTTTATTAATTTCAGTATACATCATAACATCATCAGTAATAAAATCAATTTCGCTTCTGTATGAATCTCTCAGTTTTTCTATGATAGGTGATGATCGTACAGGCTTTCTAAAGTCTAAAGCTTGCATCCCATTCAACAATTCAATACCTAAAATAGAATATATATTCTCAACCACTTTTGCACACTTCACAGCAGCATTGGCACCCATACTCACATGATCTTCTTGTCCGTTACTTGATACAATGGAATCAACACTGGCCGGACTACAATATTGTTTATTTTGACTTACAATAGAAGCGGCCGTATATTGCGGAATCATAAAACCAGAATTTAACCCAGGATTAGCCACCAAAAATGCAGGCAATTGGCGTAAACCCGAAATTAATTGATAGGTTCTGCGTTCCGAAATATTTCCTAATTCTGCCAAAGCAATACAAAGAATATCTAAGGCAATGGCTAAAGGCTGACCATGAAAATTTCCACCAGATAAAATTTCATCCTCCTCGGGAAACACCGTTGGATTGTCGGTTACAGCATTAATTTCGGTTAAGAATGTTTTTTCGGCATAAGCAATAGCATCTTTTGAAGCACCATGCACTTGTGGTATACAACGAAAAGAGTATGGGTCTTGTACATGTGCTTTTTTACGAATTATCAACTCACTGCCTTCCAACAAATGAAGCATATTTTTGGCAGTTTCAATTTGGCCAACATGCGGTCTAATGGTATGTAAATGTGGTTTAAAAGGTTCTACTCTTCCATCAAAGGCTTCTAATGAAACTGCACCTGCATAATCTGCAACTAAACTCAATTTTCTAGCATTTAATAAACACCAAGTGCCATAAGCACTCATAAATTGGGTGCCATTCAACAAGGCTAAGCCTTCTTTAGATTGCAATTCAATAACACTTAAGTTCAGTAATTGTAAAACTTCTGATGCCGACTTTTTTTCGTTTTTATAATACACTTCACCCAAACCAATTAAAGGCAAACATAAATGTGCTAGTGGAGATAAATCGCCCGAAGCGCCAAGCGAACCTTGCGAAAATACAATAGGTAAAATATCATGGTTGAAAAAATTAATTAACCGTTCAACAGTGACCAATTGCACAGCTGATTTGCCATAGCTCAAAGATTGAATCTTTAACAACAACATTAACTTCACTATTTCTTGAGGCACTTCATCACCAGTGCCACAAGCGTGCGACATCATTAAGTTTTTTTGTAATTGCGATAAATCTTTTTCAGCAATGGAAACATTGTAAAGTGATCCAAAGCCAGTGTTTATGCCATAAATAGGGTCAGGATGCGTTTTTATTTTTGCATCTAAATAGGCTCTGCAGGCAGTAATTTTTTGTTTGGCTTCTTCAGAAAGTTTTAGTTGCTCTTTGTTTGCAATAATTTCTGCAATGCGCTCAAACGTCAATGTTTCACTTGATATTAAATGCATATATGATGTTGATTATAAAAAAAAGTAAATCCATTTATAATATTTGTATTTAAATTATTTGTATTTAAATTATATGCATTTAAATTATTTATTTGAAAACGTGGGTTTTGATTATTATTTTCATATGTTACATTTAATATAATTGGAAATGTATTTGTTAAATTATTTGTATTCTTAAAAGTAAGACTAGTAGTAAATAATGTTGGTATTTTCATAGGATTGTTAAAATTTGCAGCATAGTTATTATACCATAATAAACACCATATATATTTTTTGTTATCAACTGTAATAAAATTATCTATAGATGTATCAATAAACATTTCATTAGTAGCTAAATCAAAAGTGTTATACATATTAAATTTTCCGGAATCTGTAGCACCTGTAGCACCACCCGTATTACCACCCGTATTACCACCTGTAGCACCTGTATTGCCACTATATGGTATTAATATTGTTATATTGTTTTGTAATTTTAAATTTTTAATAGTAATATAATTTATGCGTGTTATTTCATATTCAATATACATAATTTCAAAAGGCTGATATGGTAAAATAAAAGAATAAAAACTATGATCTTCAAATGTTGGAAGAATTATATTTGTTAAATCAAATATTATTTCATTGTCTCTTATATTTATAATATTTAATATTAAT
The DNA here is from genome assembly GCA_903831265.1 of uncultured Bacteroidota bacterium. Classification (GTDB taxonomy): domain Bacteria; phylum Bacteroidota; class Bacteroidia; order UBA4408; family UBA4408; genus CAIKXD01. The sequence continues at coordinate 3 of CAIKXD010000111.1, read as the reverse complement.
GTT
>CAIKXD010000110.1 GCA_903831265.1 uncultured Bacteroidota bacterium | reverse complement strand
TCGCAAAAATTAAAGTGCTTACAAAAAATCAAAACGAAGCTATTGTGATGAGCTATGTAGCCACCCTAGTAGTAGAAAGAAAAATAAATATAAAAATATAGTTCGAACACAGGAATAAAAAAGGGAATGTTATTTAGGCTTAAAGATACTAAAATAACGCTCAATTCAGATGCTACATATTCCTAATCACAGTTAAAGAAATTATGGCAGACTTCTGGCTTTCAAATAAGCAATGCTTAGAAATACCCCTTATAGGTAAGCAGGCTTTTAAGGTATTTTTTTGCTTTGCATTTGCATATTTCATCTCATATTCATTTCGATCGGTGAATGCAGTCCTTTCTCCCGAACTAATGAATGATTTAGAAATTAGCAGTGGCGAGCTAGGCCTCCTATCATCATCTTATTTAATTGGATTCGGGCTGGCACAAATTCCCGTTGGGATACTTTTGGATAAATATGGCCCGCGAATTACAGAAATAAGTTTAATGATTTTCGCTGTTCTAGGAGCCTTACTTTTCTATGCTGCTGATAACTTTGCACTCCTCTTTGCAGGAAGAATGTTAATTGGTGTTGGAGTTTCTTCTTGTTTAATGTCAGCACTTTCGGGCTTTAGGTCATGGTATCCAATGAATATGCAGCCTCAACTAACATCGGCCATGCTTATCTTTGGCACATCTGGAGCACTTTTTGCCTCTGCACCTGTCCACATTCTTTTACCTTACATTGGGTGGAGAGGAGTTTTTTTATCTCTTGCAATTATTTGCGCCACATCGATAGTTATCTTGTATTTTTTTCTACCGGCTCAAACCCCAAAAGAGCAGCCTGCAAATTGGGAATCAAATTCAAATAAGATCAAATTACTTTCGTGGGAAAGCTATCGCCCTATTCTTACAAGCGCCAATTATTTGAGACTGCTTCCAGTTGGTGCAATTTCTTTGGGTGGATTTATAGCAATACAAACTCTTTGGCTAGGTCCATGGCTAATTAATGTCATGAACTATACATCCGAAGAATCATCGCAAATGATATTTTGGTTTAACGCAGTTCTTTTAATTACTTATATTGTCAACACTCTTTTTTTAGCAAAACTTCAACTGATAGGGATTAGTACTTTTTCTTTTTTAGCCAGTATGACTGGTGTCTCGCTAGTCGCACAAGGTGCCGCATTTTTTTTTAATGGTCCATTAAGTATATTTTGGTGGGGTCTTTATGCGATCACCTCTGCATCGTTTGTTCTTGCGCAAAGTCTTGTCGTAGCAAGCTTTCCAATATCTCATTCAGGAAGAGTATCAACAGCTTATAATGTTGCAATTTTTATTGGGGCATCTTTAATGCAATGGGGAATTGGCTATTTTATTGACAAGGGTATTGGATTCGGTCTTGCTGTGCAAGAGGCATTCACATTATCAATGGGACTGTATTTAGTAATTCAAGTTCTTGGATTTACTTGGTTGATGCTTGCCCCAAAAATTCTTCCCCAATTTCACGACTCTGAAAATATAAAATCAACACTTTAAATGATCGTAAATTACTGCATTTGCTTATTTGAGTAATCATGTGTATAAAATTAACTTATGGCGTCAATAAGATTACCGTTAACCTGTAGTCCCTATTTGAGTCTAGGTCAAAGGGCTACAAAGTTATGTATTAAGAGAGGTTTTCAACTTTCACTTCTCATAATTATCTCTCAGGTTGTTTGTTATGTTTACAGCGATGCACTTAAATTGAATGGTATATATGGAAGCTTTGTCAGTATTTGTTATTGCAAACCTAACTATTCATGACTCAGTTCCTTACAGGGTATATGAAAAAGGGTTCTTCCCACTACTTAAAAAATATGGGGGTGAATTTATTACATATGATGACAATCCAATTACGCTTGAAGGCATTAGCCCTAGATCCGGGAGAATAATTTTATTTAAATTCCCTTCCGAAGAAAATGCAAAAAATTGGTACCATGATCCCGATTACCAATCATTAATTAATAACCGACTACTAGGAACTACCCTGGAGTTCTTAACAATAATTCACGGGATTGAAACAAGAAAATAATCAAAAAAATTCAAGCCTTTAACATTTCCTGATTCTTTCCAATAAAAACTGTTAAAACTATTAAAAATGTAAAAACTAAATTTAGAGCTGTTAGTGGATCGT
>CAIKXD010000109.1 GCA_903831265.1 uncultured Bacteroidota bacterium | reverse complement strand
TGAGAAGCTTTCAAAGGCAGGTTATGGCAATGGCTACGGCAATGGATATGGCTATGGTTATGGAGAGGTAACTAAAATAGGTAAAAAATCAAAAAATGCCATAAAAAGTAAGTTTTTTTATAAAAAGGACATTAAGTAAATATCACTTTGAATTTATTTTTTTTTTGATTTGTTCTCATTTTGTTAAACATTATTGATTAAACTAATATAAAGTAAAAAGTTTGCAATTCGTTTCGATACAAACTACCCACTAAAATTTAAAATGTAAATGCTCAAAATCTCCAACTTTAATACACGATATGATAAGATTTTAACCTGGATTAAATTAATTAGTGTTACAAGTTTATTAGAAATAGTTGTTCAAGCTATCGGTTTTTTTAGTGGTATTTTAGTTATAAGACTTTTGCCACCCAATGAATATGCCTTTTATACACTAGCAAATACTTTGCTTGGTACAATGGCTGTTTTAGCTGATGGTGGTATTTCTTCTGGAACAATGGCGCAAGCAGGAAAAGTATGGCAAGATAAAGTTAAACTCGGTACAGTGTTAGCCACAGGCATGGACTTAAGAAAGAAATTTGCCGTTGTGAGCCTTTTAATAGTTAGTCCATTTTTAATATACTTACTTAGGCACCATGAAGCTAGTTGGTTAATGTCCTTTTTGTTGCTAATTTCTATAATACCTGCCTTTTTTACAGCGCTTTCTGGAAATATTCTACAACTAGCCCCAAAATTACATCAAGATATAATTCCTTTACAAACAACCAATGTTTTATCGAATGCCTTCCGATTCATTATAACCACATTGTTAATTTTTATATTTCCATGGGCATTTATTGCCATCCTAGCGTCTGGAACATCCCAAATTTGGTCAAATATTAGATTAAGAAAGATATCATCCAAACATGCTGATATGAAACAAAAACCAGATGCCTCAATCCGTAGGGAAATTCTTGTCTTTGTAAAACGTATTCTACCTGGAGCGATTTATTTTTGCGTTTCTGGTCAAATTACAATTTGGATTATTTCATTCTTTGGAAATACAAATTCAATCGCTCAAGTTGGGGCATTAGGAAGATTAGGAATGGTACTTGGCATTTTTGGAACATTAATAGGCACTCTAGTCACACCAAGATTTGCAAGGTTAATTAAGGATAAAAACAAATTGATTAAGATTTTTTTTCAAATTCAAATGGGATTGATTTTACTTGTAATTTTTATTATTAGCATAACATACAATTTCCCAAATCAAATATTATGGATCATTGGAAAGGATTATCAAAATTTGCAAATGGAATTAGTGTTAAGTATTATAGGGGCTTGTTTGGGAATTATTGCAGGTACTTCTTTTAGTCTATCATCAAATCGCGGTATTCTTGTTAATCCGTTTTTAACAATTCCAACAATTGTAATCACAATTGCCATTGGAGCTATGCTTATTGATATCCGAACAATTCAAGGTGTGTTGAAATTAAATATTATAATCGCACTTATCGAAATTGTGATGTATTATTTGTACTTTATCTTTAAGGTTAACAGTGATTTAAAGTAATGTATAACTATTTGAAATTAAAATAAATAGAGTTGTGAGAATTATTTATAAAACAAAATATATTGTTTTTTATAATTTTAAAATATCTTATTAATTCCATTGTTATAACATTCAAATATCCGATTAGCTATTAATCAGAAAATTATTAATCCAATCAAGTTATTAAAGTTAATTATCAATAACAAGTTAATCGAAACGAATCAATTTGCTCCTTAAATAAATTTTATAAAAAACAATACAATAACGAAACAAAATATATGAATTCATCAGTTGTTACCCTTTTTGACAATCATTTTCACTACGGATTCGCAGGACTCACCAATTCCTTGTACCAATTTGGATTTAGAGGGAATATCTATGCGGGTTATCGTGGCCAGTTACCTGCTTGGACAAAAAATGCTACACCAAATGAAAGTATAGGCTGGCCAGGTGCCACGACATTAATAGTTGCTGAAGGTCTTACGGTCTATTTTTTACCAGTTGAAACTAGTTATCATTTGACGAATTATAAACCTAATTTCATGATAAAGCTCTACGAGGGAATAGCAAAAAATTCAGAATCATTGGTGTATTTTGATTCTGACATTGTTGTCAAGTGCGATTGGTCATTTTTTGAAAAGTGGATGTCATTTGGAGTGGCAGTTGTTCATGAAATAATTTCTAATGATATGTGTTCGACTCATCCAATCAGAAAAATGTGGGAGGAGATAATTTTGAAAGATGGGAAAAAGATAAATCACCAATTAAACTCATATGTTAATGGTGGTTTCTGTGGAGTAAAAACAAAATATATTGAGTTTATTTATTTATGGAAGCATTTAATGGACCTCGGAATATCCGATTATAACCTAGCGCCAGAAAAATTTATGCCGACCGACAGAACTGATCCTTTTTATGCAACAGACCAAGATACACTCAATATGACCTTAATGTGTACCGAAACACCAATAAGTGAACTAGGCCCTGAGGGAATGGACTTTATCCATGGCGGAAGTACCATGTCACATGCCTTAGGTAGTCCAAAACCATGGAAAAAGAATTATTTATATTCTGCTCTAATTGGTCAGCCAATTACATTAGCAGACGCGTCTTATTGGAGATGCGTAGATGGTCCTATAAAACCATTCTCTTCGTCTAAAATTAAATTTAAGAGACTTTGTATGAAAGTAGCTTCATTGATTGGTAGATTTTATCAAAAGAAGCATTAATCAATTTAGCATAAGTTTTATTTTTTACTAATATTTAATACTCTATTGCAGTGAAATTCTCAATTAAGACTTATTCATCATAAAATGAAAATCATATTTTTTTGCAGTTCATTAGAACCAGGTAAAGACGGGGTGGGTGATT
>CAIKXD010000108.1 GCA_903831265.1 uncultured Bacteroidota bacterium | reverse complement strand
TACGCATTAGAAATGCGTAAACGATAAAGAAATTGTAAATCAGATTTTTACAAATCTGATAACATTTTCTAAATCGGGATTAACCCAACTAAATCAAGTAGTTCGATTTTTTAAATCTCCTATTGATTAATTTGGGTTAAACAGCTGTGGGCTATTTAATAAATACAATTGGTAATATAAACTCAGCATACGATTTTCACAAATAGCTTTGGAACCAATGCTAAGCAAGTAATTCCGATTGATACCAGAATGCTAAATTAAAATAAACCGAAGCACAGATTTGATTTTACTGGGCATACCTTGTACTTGCGTTAATGATGGAAGCAAGGTACCTTGTACCGCGAACAGCATGGCCGCTGCGAAGCAGCGGAACGCCCAAATAAAAAACGGAAACAATTGCTTAACGCTTTCATTTCCGTTTTTGTGGTCTCCACCGACATTTTTTCGAACTCTTTTTTGAAGGATCTCAATAAAATAAGTGAGTTAAAGCAATATTTAAGTCTGTAGTGTTTTCTTTAAAAGGCGTTTTTTCTCATGTATAAAAACTATACATGAGAAACTTGTCAGGTATAAAATATTTAATTATCTTTACATGATAAAATCATCAGGTAAAAACGCTTTACATGACAAAAAGTAAAAAAAATATAGTTGCGGATAGTGAAATTGCATTTAATAATCTGCCTTTTTTGCCACCTAATAAAGATAAACTTGAAACTGTAAAAGTTTTAAAGCAACTAGTAAAATCTTCGGTTGCATTGGCAGAATTAAAAGGAATAGTTCACATTTTACCAAATCCGGAAATTTTGCTCAATGCAGTTATTTTGAAAGAAGCCAGAGCTAGTTCGGAAATAGAAAATGTAATAACAACACAAGACAAATTATACCAAGCCCTTTCTGCTAAAGGTATTCAAATAGATACTGCCACAAAGGAGGTTTTGCGTTACCGCGAGGCAATGCTTTACGGAGTGAACTTTATAAAGAAGAAGTCATTTCTAACAACAAATGCAATTATTCAAATTCAAAAAATACTTGAAGAAAATAATGCAGGAATAAGAAAATTGCCAGGTACTGCTCTTAGAAATGCATCAACAGGAAAAGTGATTTATACACCTCCCGACAATTTGGATGCTATAAATAGACTATTGAGCAACTACGAGCAATACATAAATGAGGAAGATGATGTCCCACACTTAATAAAAATGGCTGTTCAACATTATCAATTTGAAAGCATCCATCCTTTTTATGATGGCAACGGGCGTACTGGAAGGATAATAAATATTTTGTGCTTAATTATGGGTGGACTGCTTGAAAGCCCTGTGTTATTTTTAAGCGGTTATATCATAGATAACAAATCTGATTATTATAAATTGTTACAAGAAGTTAGAACAAAACAAAATTGGGAAACTTGGATTTTATTTATTTTGAAAGGAATAGAATCTACCGCAAATGAAACAATTTTTCAGGTTAACAGAATAAACAAATTGTTTGATCAAACAAAAGGAGCGGTACAAAAAATGATTCCTAAAATTTATAGTAAAGAATTGATTGAAATTTTGTTTGAGCAACCTTATTGTAAAAGCGAATATTTAGAAAATCGATTAGGTATTTCGCGAATTACAGCATCAAAATATCTTAAAGAGCTGGAAAAAATTGAAGTTTTAAAATCCAAAAAGGTTTGGAAAGAAACACTTTA
>CAIKXD010000107.1 GCA_903831265.1 uncultured Bacteroidota bacterium | reverse complement strand
TGTAAGTTTGGAATACTGCACTTATCATTGGTATCCTGTAATCCAAATAATCCATTTTCGATTAACTCGTCTTTATTATGATATTCATATTTATATTTTTCTTCAAGATTAATCATTTCGTTAATATCAAGAACAACTTGAAATGAAGCAGTTCCAAACATGCCTTCTTGACCACACATAACATTCGACGACACTCCTCTCAAATTATCTAATTCGGCATGTCTTGCTGCTTTTAAGAACATCTCAGGTGTTTCCTCAAAAGATGCTTTAGCGATAGGTCCAATATCATCGTTATTAATTCCGTGTCTGAATATTGAAATCATTTTATGACTAAAAGTCATTCTGTCACATAGTAAAGCCATATGATGTGTATTTACATAAGCCCCGTCAAACTCCAATACTTCTGACAATTCATTATATAGCGCTTGTCTTGCTGCTTCCATTCCTAATACATGAAATATTTCTACAATATCGTTACTAATTGTTCTATTAGGATCAATGTAATCTAAACCTAAAACTTCTAATAAGTTAGTTCCAATCGTATCTAATACCCAAATATCTTCCTTTTTATAGACACCACCCTTTTCTATCAAATTATCTTTAACCTTTCTAAGAATTACTTTATCAATGTTTTTGATACCACGTAGCACGACATTATTTAGAAGTTGTTCTTGAAAATTCTTTAACAAATAAATTTGGTCTGACTGGTCTAATGGGTTAAGTTTTATTTTTTTGGTTCCCTTATCAGGATTTAAGATATTATTCATACGAATTCTAAACACTAAATTATCAGAATTGTAATCAGAATATACACAGCTAATTTCATCTTTATGAACATTATTAATGGTGAAATTTACATCATCCATGGTTATATTTTTTTCTAACATAATTTCTGGATCCATTTCCATTCTCACAATCCATTTTGATTTTTCATTTTCAGGTGCTTTATTTTCCCCATTTAAACATTCATTAATAGTATTTTCAAATTCGCGATACAATGCCATTGTAGATTTATCTTGTGTAATCAAAGTATTAAGGTCATCAGGATCAAAGCATATTTCTACTGCTTTTACTATTTCCTGCAATTTTGTGTGTTCTAACATGTATTGAATCGTACTTGCTTTATCTTTGTCAGTCTGTTCATCCTCTTTTAAATAAACAGTAAGGGATGGATTCTTAATAGACGCAGATAATGATAATAATTCTTCAATTCTGGGAACCCCACGAGTTACATTTGATTTTGACGCAACCCCTGCAAAGTGAAATGTATTCAGTGTCATCTGTGTGGTAGGTTCACCAATACTTTGCGCGGCAATCATTCCAACCATTTCTCCTGGTGCAATTACCGCTCTTTTATAACTGAGAATAATGGTCTCAAGTAAAATGTCTAATGCTTTTTTATTGAACCGCTTATTCAGTAATAAATCCTTAGGAGATAAATAATAATAGTATAGGGTTTTAAATAATGCTGTTGGTTTAACAAATACATTTCGTGCAAGCTTGGAATAAGCATCTTCAATCATAATAAATGCTTCCAGAATAGTTATGTCTACCATAGAATTATTATTTATGCCTTGTTGACCAATTACATTTTGTATAATATATGAAAATGCTACAGGAACTCGTACAATCTTATCCGTTTTATTATTAAATATATTTTTAACGATGTAGTTTCTATTGTTAATCATGAAATCAATATAATACTTGCATTTTTCGGTTATTTCTTCTTCTTGTTTTTTTTGGCGAGTATATGCTGATTTAACAAACATTCCAGAGAAAGCCTTTGTGGTGCTTTTATCATTAATTATTGCAAAATGAGAATATATATCTTGGATACTCATTTCAACAATAGGAAGTTCTTGATTTTCAACTTTTACAGTATCGATGGAGTCATCCCCGTAAGAGAATTGAACAACCTTATTCTTATTAGTTCTGATTGTCATATCATAATTTACCATTAAATCTTCCAGACCTTTAATTAATCTTCTTTGGATATAACCAGTAGTAGAGGTTTTTACAGCAGTATCAATTAAACCAATACGACCACCCATAGCATGGAAGAACAATTCTTGCGGTGATAATCCATTAATGTAAGAACTTTCAACAAATCCGCGGGCACTTGGCGAGTCGTCATATTTCGTATAATGAGGTAATGTTCGATGCTCGAAACCATAAGGAATTCTTTTTCCATCAACATTTTGTTGACCTAAACAAGCGGTCATTTGTTGAATATTGATTTCGGAACCCTTTGAACCCGAATTGAACATAACAACAAATCTGTTTTCTTTGCTTAAGGTTTTCAAGGCAATTCTACCTGCTTCATTTTGAGCCTTGCTAAGAATATTGTTCACTTTGGTTTCAAATTCTTCTTCATTTGTTTTACCGGAATTATTCTCAAAAACGCCTATTTGTATTTGTTCAATAAGATTTTTAACATCTTTTTTCTTATCAGTAATAATCGATACAATTTTTTCATTTGTTTTATTGTCTGTAATTAAATCACTAATTCCAACACTAAACGCGCTTTGTTTCATATACTCGGTTACAATATTTTGCAAGTCATCAATAAATTGTGCTGCAGCCATATTACCATAATCATTGCAAACTCTATGGATAATGCCTTTTGTACCAGAACCGAGAACACCTTTGTCCATTTGTCCGCGGATATATTTACCGTTAACTATTTCAATAACATTATTTGATGTATTTGTTTTTTCAGTTTCCCCATCAAATTGTTTGTTTTTAACTTTTAATGATAATGGGGGCAAAATTTGTGATAATATTTCAAAATTAGAAATCTTTTCATTCCTCTTCTGCTTTAATCCATCGATATTTACTCGATTAAACATCATTAACAAATTCATTGCGTCTTTTTGTGTGAACTCGATGTTTTCTCTCGTAAACCGATATGACCCAAGCATTGAGTCTTGATAGATACCGATAATTGCAGCATTGTTCGCAGGGCTAATTATTTGATATGGCACGGCCGCCAAATTTTTTAACTCTGATTCAGATTCCTGCTCTTGTGGCATGTGTAAATTCATTTCATCGCCGTCAAAATCAGCATTGTATGGTTTAGTATCAGCAACATTCATTCTAAAAGTATCACCGCGATGCATAATTTTAGCGATATGACACATCATACTCATTCTGTGTAGTGTAGGTTGACGGTTAAATAGAATTGGGTCACCGTCCATCATGTGGCGATGAACAATATCCCCGTCTTCTAAAACAATACTTTTCCTATCTAAATAACGGAGAGTGATGGATGTTCCATTTTGTCTTTCTAAGATATTAGCACCAGGCCATACGTTAGGTCCATTCTGTACTAATTTAGTCAAGAATGCTTTATTAACACGGTTAACAATAGCAGGTTTTGTAATATTTTTAGCGATTTTCATAGGAATACCAAGTTCTCTAATGGATATGTTAGGGTCAGCTGTAATAACAGATCTTGCACTAAAGTCAACACGTTTAGCCATTAAGTTGCCTCTCATACGACCTCCTTTTCCGTTTAATCTGTCTTTAATAGATTTGAATGGTCTGCCAGAACGTTGCGCAACTGGTTCTGAACCTGGTAAATTATTATCAACTAATGACGCAACATGATATTGAAGAACATTTGACCAATCATTAACAGTATTTTCAGGCGAGTTATTTTGAAGTTTATCTTGTAAAGTCTTGTTTGTTTTGATAATATTGACTAATATATGAGTTAAATCATCTTCAGATCTTTGTTGAGCATCGTGTTTTACAGAAGGTCTAACAGCTGGTGGTGGAACTGCTAAAACTTGACAAATCATCCAATCTGGGCGAGACCAAATAGGACTAAACCCCATAAACGTAACGTCTTCATCTGAAATACGTTTCATTATTTTAAGAACCAATTCAGCAGTAAGAGGAATCACGATAAGTTCTGTACCATCTTCAGTCGTATTATCCCATTCAGCAGATAATGTCGCAAACCCTACTTTTTTAAATTTTTTTGGTTGCAAGCATCCGCATCCATCTTCTATATCTTCACCACAACGTTTGATTTTTTTACATAAGTCAAACACATATTTCCATCTGTGTTGATTTTGCATTTTAAGCGCTTGTTTGTATTTTTCTTTTGAAATTAATAATTTACTGCATTTAAAACATACACAACGTAAAATTTTTTGAACAGTGTTTAAATATTGAACATAAAATACTGGTCGTGCAAGTTCAATATGTCCAAAATAACCTGGAGTTTGCATATAATCTAAACCATCCGTTGGACATATTAATCTTGGTTCTAAAACACCCATTCGTGGATCAAATAGTCCATTAATTACCGGTTTATTACCAATATATGCTTCTTTACTGGTTATTTCAGCAACAGAACCTTTACGTATTTCTTCGGGTGATAAAATACTGAATTGAATACCAATGATTTTAGAACAATTAGAGCTCTTCATAT